>JAFMJG010000092.1 GCA_017853605.1 bacterium | reverse complement strand
TCCCTCACCTTATCCGCACCCAGGATGCAGTTCTCCGCTGCCCGACGTGCAGCTAGCGCCCTCGTTGCGAGAAAGCTGGCGTCCCCCGCCGCAACCGCCGATATCGCAGTGCGGTTAATCTCCCTTGCGCTGCCCGGCTCGGAGGCGAAACAGCTGAAGGTCACCAGGGCGTCGACGCCGAGCTGGCCGGGCTCATTGAGGTACATTGAGGCCATTACTCTGCACTCTTCGCGCTGCTCATCGGTCAGGTCGCACCGAAGCGATTGGGCCAACAGGAGCCCCTTTGTGACCGTGTCACCCTGGCTCGAGCCGAGTAGCGAGAATATCTGCGGGAAGCTTTCAGCCAGCGACAGCCGCGCTCCGACGGCGATTGGCCATAGCACCTCGGGCGAGTGACGGCGAAGATCGTGCTTCTCAACGATCTGGAGCCAAGAGCCGGGAGAGCGAAGCTCGGCGATGAAGCACGGGGTCATAAAGTTTCCCGGAGTAATGCCCGGCGAAGACGCGAGGTCAAGGAGATCGTGCTGCCACTGCGAGTCATCCTCAAGCAGCGCCCTCAGCGACAAGGCTGCGAGAGCGACAAGCTCAGATGCTCCCTGGTAGTCGGAGGGATCGCCTCCGTGGGCAGAGCGGAGAAAGGCCCAGTCCGCCGACGACAGTCGAGCCTGAACAACGGACCGAAGCCATTCCTGGTCATGAATAGTGACTGCGAGCTCGGTCAGGGCCCTGGCCAATACCTCCGAGCCAGCTCCGATGCCGAGGTCGTCAGATCCACGGAGAACCCCCAAGGCCTCGGGGATGAGTGCCGCTGCGGCAACAAAGAGGCGCTTCTCCAGAAAAAAATTGAGCCGCCTAATGAAGGCCCGTGCCTCATCCCGCCCAACAAAGAGGTTTCCCTCTTCGTGAGATCGCCTGCCAGCGAGGTTCCCTCGGATTGCCTCCTCAATCCCTGATGCAAGAACGACGGCCTGCGAGCGCTTCTTGATCGCTGCGAGCTCAAGCGCCGCATTCGACACGTAATCGTTGAGAGCCTCGGGGGAGAGAATCGGGGGGGGGGCCATAGGCTGCGCGCAGAGCCCGGAAGGCGGCAGGGGGCTCGGCTCAAGGTACGAGCCCTCGGGGATGGGGGGCAAGGGCTCCGTCGCCGACACAGAGTGGACGCGCTCAAAGGCGGCCGCCAGCTCGTCGAGGAGCGGCACCAACTCCGCTTGAGGGGGCGCCTCTAGAGCTCGGTCCACAAAAAGGTGCACCGAGTGCAGGTCTGCTGCGGCATCCGAGGTAGCGAGAAGGGCCCGGTGAGCCAGGGCGAGCACGGCTAAATCAGGTGGAGCGCCCTCACGCGCGCCGATCACCTCCAGCACCCTCTCGCGGATCGGTCCAAGCAGTACTCTGCGGCCACTACCCACGGTAGTGGCGCCCAGATCGATCGCCACCTCAGTTGCTAAGCGGAAGTGGCGCGGCTTTGAAGGATCTAGCCGGCTGCAGAGCCCGTCGGCCTGCGTCATGGCGGCCTGCGCGAGCCCCGACACCGCGTGCTCAAGCATCTGGTAGTCGTAGTCGCTCTGAACTTGCTTGTCTGCAGCGCGATTGAACTCCCCAAGCACGACCTCAAAGACACCCTGAAAGTCACGCTCCGCCATGGTCGCTACCGCCCGAAACAGGGCCATGGAAGGCAACCCGCCGCCGCCAACCTCATCACGAATGAGTTCGTGGGCATCAAACACTCGCTGTAGGTTGTCGAGCGTCGGCTCGCTTAGCGCCTGAAGCTCAAGGCAGCTCCAGTATCCCGCATCGAGCTGGTCGCCATCGATGATTGCGCTAAACAGGTCCTGGCGGGCCTGAGCATCAAGCCCACTCAGGAGCAGCCTGTGGACCTTCTCGCTCTTCCCCATCTCACGCAGGATGTCAGAGAGCAGCACATGGGTCACTTTTTTTGCCGATTGATGATCTGGTGATGCATCGAGGAGGAGCGCACGAGCCACGTGAGCGACAGCAGGCATCAAGCCAGAAAAATCATCGGCGGTTCCTGGCTCGAGGAGCGACTTGAGGGAGGCAGCGAGGATGGCCAGCGAGGGCTGGTCATCCGTCCCGCGCACGAGTTCAAGGAGCTGTGGAAGCGAGAGCGGCGCGTGTTCCCTCACCAGCTCAAGCTTGGTCCGGAGCTGGCAGGGCTGGCCCGCGGAAAGCTCATCACACAGATTCCGCACGATAGCAGGCTCAAGGGCGGGCTCAGGCCAGCGCAGCTCTCGTGAGGGTGAGGAGCCGTCAAAGGGGTTCTCTTCAGGATGGTTGCTGGCGCGCATCTCAAACGGTGTCTACCCCGTTTTGTTGGCCGGGAAAAGAAGTATCTTCAATCTTTTAGCGCCCAGCTACAGGCGGACAGATTGCGACTGATCCACCCTAGCGCGCCCTCAAGCCCGGGCAATGCCAGCCGGGCGCCCCATCGAGGGTGATTTTGCGGTTTTTCGCGCGCTCCGGCCATTCAGTACTCTTGTTCCATGTCGATTGCACCCGCCATCCTCGATAGCCACAGCGATACCCACAGCAAGGCTCTTCACATCAACCTCGACAGCAGCCGCTATGGGACGTTTGCCGAGATCGGAGCAGGCCAGGAGGTTGCGAGCTGGTTCTTTCGAGTTGGGGCATCGTCCGGCACGGTTGCCAAGTCCATGTCGGCCTACGACATGACCGTTAGCGACAGTATCTACGGAAAGGCGGGCCGTTACGTCTCAAAGGAGCGCCTGATTGCGATGCTCAATCACGACTTCTCTCTGCTGACGGAGCGCCTTGCCCCGTCGCGTGGAAGAGGCACAGGCTTCTTTGTTTTCGCCGACACCGTTTCGGCGCGCAACTACGCGGGCACTAATGAGAGCCACGGGTGGGCTGGGATCCGCTTTCAGGGCGTTCCGGGCGCGGAGCCAAGCCAGATCCTTATGCACGTAAATATGACCGACGAGGACAGCATGAGGCAGTCTGAGGCCCTCGGGGTCCTCGGCGTCAACCTGCTCTATGGGGCGTTTTACCGGTCAGACAACATCGACGAGCTGCTAGCGGGACTGCTGGAGAATCTAGGCGCAAATCGGATTGAGGTAGACTACATAGAGCTGTCAGGCCCGATTTTTTGTCGGCTTGACCTCCGGCTTGTTCATATTTCGCTTCTCCGCAAGGGGCTCGCGCACGCGATCCTCTTTGATCGCGACCATGGGCCGCTTCCACCGACGGATTTCTTTCATAAGTGCCCCATCCTGCTTGAGCGCGGCGCGTTCCGGGCCCTTCATCACCTCTTCCCGGACCTTGCCATCCGCTGTGATGCAACACTCCGGCGGCTGTCAGGCGAGCAGGGCCGGGAGACCTCATATGTCACCGAGCTTTCGCTCAACAATATCCTTCGCGTCCAGCAATCGACTGACCAAGAGGTTCTTGATGTGGTTCAGCGGCTCTCGACACAGGGGCAAAACGTGCTTGTGAGCACCTACTCTGAGTTCTTCCGCCTGACACAGCACCTGAGGCGCTATTCGTCATCACCGATCGGGTTTGTGGTCAGCTCGGCAGTGCTTCCGCTTCTTCTGCAGGAGGATGCCTACGGGATCCTCAAGGGTGGAGTTCTGGAAGCATCTGCTCGCCTGTTTCAGGAAAAGGTGCACCTCCTGGTGTATCCTGTCGAGGCGTCAATGTTCGAGTCGTACCTTAAGCTGGTAAACTTCGACACAAGCGGCCTCTCCTTCCCGCTCACAGGCATGGTGACGGCCGGCCACCTTTCGCTGCCCGGAGCCAATAACCACCTGTACCGCTACCTCCTTGAGTCCCGCATCATTGAGGACGCGGGGACCGAGGAGCAGATCGCGGGCTAGCGCCGACGGGCTGGTAATTGCCGTGAAGATCTCCGCTAGCCCTTAGAGCCCCTCAGGTACGCATCGAGGCTGCCTAGCTTAAGGCCCTGCGCGAACTTCTTGAGGTCTGGTCCCTTTATAGCCTCGTCGCTAGCCTTGAGCTGCAGCATCGAGCCCCCCTCCAGGAAGACCGTAAGCTCTGGGGCGCCGCTTGAGGAATCTAAGCTGGCAGTCAGCCCATCTATTCGGAATCGCTCCCTGCCCGGCTGGGAGCCCCCCATCATCATCCCCATCTTGGCGATCCCCGCCAAGCCGCCCATCGCATCACCGCCCGCGGACGATCCAGCTATCGAGAGGGTAATAGACTGCTCTCCCTTGGTGTACACGCGCTCCACCGAGGAGAATCCCATGACGGACTGCACCTGAGTCTCTCCTCCTGCGTAGCCTTCAACATTCGCTGGCAGGATCTCCCCCAGCCGCTCCTGATTGAGCTTTTCAAGCTCTCTCTGCGCCCACTGGAGCTCCTCCATCGCCTTAGGGTAGTTCTTTTGCTGGACGTATTCGCCCACCTTTTTAAACACCTCCTGTATGTCTTCGGCGTGAGCAACAGAGGAAACTAGAGCGAGGGACCAAGCACAGGCTATATACAGATGCTTCATAACACGCGCCTCCAAAGAAGTACGCCAAAAGCCTAGATCCACTCGCGTTTGGTGGCAACAAATTTAGCGTCTACTGGTTCCGGTTCTGGTAGCGAGCCAGCTGCATCTTGTAGAACCTCGATGCAAAAGGGGTGACAACGCTCCCCTGCTCTACCCGGTCGCCGATCTCTCCGAGGTAGGTGCCCGCCAGATTCCAGTCCTTAAGGCCCAAGGCAGCAACTACCAGGAAAAGCATCGCCTCAACCGAATTGGGCTCGAGTCTTAACGCCGTTGATGCCGCACCTATAATCCCCTCGTAGTCCAGGTCCGTGGCGCACAGGAAGGCAGTCCCTAGCCATGCAGGGGCAAAGTCAGGCGCTGCCTCGTTCAGGCCCGACAAAAGAGCTTCGGCCTTCTTGTGCTGCCCCGATTCAAGCCATACCTTGGCGAGCTCATAGATATCGCCCACCTCATCACGCGAGTATGACTGCCGGGGAAGTCCGGTCCCTGGGCGAGCTGGCACGTCCATCAACCCAAACCTCCAGACGGCTTTACGGAGAGCCAATCTAGCAGCTGGCGCAGCATCGCCTCTTCCGCAGAGAGCCGACGATCCAAGTCCCTGTCGTTCGCCCGGTCCCGCAGCGCCAATACCTTCTCTTGCCGCGCAAAGAGAGACGGCATAAGCCCCTCAAGCCGGCTCACTGTGCCGCAAGACGGGAGGAGCGCTAACAGCGGGGATAGTGAAAACGGGTCGGGGGGGCCACCACCTTGTTGCGACATGTATCTACCTACTCTGCGTGGACTCGCTCCACTTGTAACAGGGCTAGTGTAGCCCGTCTTCCGCTTCATCGGTAGCGGAACTTCTTCTGACGAGGTAACGGAACCTTCCAAGCCCGATCGCTAGTATAGCCAAAACGACTGAGGCAACAACGAGGCGCTTCCCAATCGTCGACGAGAGCGCCCTGAGCACCCCGATAGCCTCCAAATCACTGGTGGCAGACATCTGCGTGACCAGGCCTCCTAGAGCGAAGCTGCCAACCGCAGCACCGGCCCCGAGGCCAAGAACCAGAACTCCTGCGGCCACGACGGAAGGCGTCCGCGGTGAGCGCCGTAGTCGAGGCCGCAGGAGGCCAAGAGAGACAAAAAAGCCATTGAGGAGCAAGCCTAGCGCCAGGCGCGCTCCTACCACCACTGCGCTGCTTCCAGCCAGCAGCCATGCCGTGAGCTCAAGCAGCCTCGCAAGGTCGCCCAGACTCGCCGGATACTGAAAGAAAAGGGCGGTATCGGAAAACCGGAGCCCCAGAGAGATAAGGAGGGCGATAGAGATGAGTTGCGCCCCGAGAGGGCTCGCAAAAACAAGCCCCTTGGCCTTAAGCTCCTGGATCTCGTCCTTGGAGAGCAGCACCCTCATGCGCTAGCCGCCTAGCGCCGAAATAAAACGTTCAAACCGCTGCGAGACTCCATCTTGAATAGCCGACCAGCCCCACACAAGGATCAGCACGGAGGCAAACAGGCGGAATGCCCTGCCGGTGGCATCATCCCGCTGGCCACGCAGTGTCGCTGTCACTGCGCGCATGGGGAGCTCAAAGGAGAGCACAGACAGCATCGTCATCGATACGGTCAGGAGGACTGCAGCCATAAGCTCGTGCGTCGCCGTGACGAACGGGGCGAGATCGCGACCCTTGAAGCCCCCTCCCTCCCCGATCGTTGCCCCTACCGCCTCAGAGAGCGCCCTAAGGGACTCCGTCGATGATAGCACCGCTAGCAGCGCCACCATGGCCGCGCAGCTCGGCGCAGAGGCGTGAGGAGCTGGGACGGGCAACGCCCAGCGGCAAAGTAGCCACACCGCAAGGGCAGCTCCTGCCGGGGCGGCTCCAACCAATAGCGATGCTCCAAACACTGCCGGCAAGGAGAGCCCAGCTCCATTTGCGATAGCGAGCGCGAGTGACACAGAGAGAGTAGCCGCGATGGCGGGGCCAAAGAGCATTCCAGCCAGGAGAGCTGCAGCCATGCTACCTCAGCGCCAACTGCAGCAACTCAATGAAAGCGCGCGCGGCTCCCGAGCCGAAGACGACAACCACGCCGACACACGCAAGTGCCCGCACGGCGTACTGAAGCCCCTCTTCGCGAATGCCCATCATCCCCTGCAACGCCGCGCTCAGGATCCCTGCCACAGGGATGAGAAGCGTAGGGACGATCACAGAGACAAGAACACGAAGGCCCTGGTCGATAACATCCTGCAGCTGGCTCGGCATCATGCGGACACCCCAAGGAGCTTTGCGCCAAGCATGCCCCAGCCGTCTATCGCGAGAAAAAGAAGGATTTTGAGCGGCATCGACACTACCTGAACACCGATCTGCTGCATGGCAAGGAGCGACAGCAGGTGGGCGACCAGGATGTCCAAAAGCACAAAAGGAACGAGAAGGAGCACCCCGAGCGTAAGGGCCTCCTTGAGCTGGGAGAGGATGAAGGCCGGCAGCAGCCCCGCGAGCCCCGAAGAGATCTCTCCTGAGCCCTCTTCCGTCCTAGCTCCTAGAGCAGCTACCACCCCGCGGTCAAGGGATGCAGCCAGCCGCGGCACAAGCGAGGACACGACCTTGCTCGGATCCACTCTTGACCCCGTAAGTGCCGCTGCAGGAAACCCACCGTCTCTCAACTCGGGCGGCAGCGTGGCAACGGCGAGCCCGAAGGCGGCCACGAGGCACGCCACCCCGAATTCTACCCCCACCAGGCCGGTTCCGTACCGAAAGACGGAGAGCACGGTTGCAAACTTAATAAAGGACGAGAGCAACAGAATCGCCAGAAACACCGAGATCGACGCAGAGAGATCCATGCGGGGATCATACGGCTGCTGCGGCGCTCCTCGCCAGCTCTAAAATGCTTGCGGTCCCCGCCTAACTAAGTCCCGGCTTCGCCCAGCGCCTACCAAGGCCGAAGGGTAACGGTCGACATCTCAGAGATCGCCGTGCCAGGGGGCTCGTAGCAAACCTCCTCGAGCTGGTCCCCCCACACCTCGATTGTGTGCCTTGAGTGCCGGTTCCACTGAAAGTCGGCGAGGCTAACGATATCAAACTGCCCGCTCTCACGATCCTTAAACTCGGCGATAACTTCCTTCGTTTTTCCGTCCTTAAACCTGCCTTCAAAGGCGGTCATGCCCTGGTCGAGCGCGCCAAGCAAGGCGTAGCCGATCGCATTGAGCCAAACCTTTGTCGGCACCACCTCCACTATCGCGAGCTCAACGATCAGGGTGTCATCGTCCGGGGCATCGACTAGGGTGTAGTGGTTCTGATCGTCGTCCGTAAATTGTTGCTTCACTTCATTTCGGAAGACCTCCCCGAGCTCCTTGGCTTGGGAATCCTGGTCGCCTGGCGCTATGTTTGCCTTGTCCCACCAGTCGAGTTGCAGGAGGTGGGAGGTGTCCACTGGCGCAACGTACACCTTTTTATACTTCCTTAGGTCCACTCCCTCTTTGAACCATACGGCATCGAAAGGGAGCTTCTCGTCCTCCTTTAGAACCTCTGGATGTTCGAGAAACCCCGCATCCGGCGCTGCAGACGCGTGGCACCCGGCCATAAGCGCAGATGAAGCCAGTAGAGATAGTCCCAACGCCGTGAAAGCGACAAGACGTGGCAGGACCTGAGACGTATTGATAAGCATGAGACCTCCTCGAACGGGCCAGGGCCACTACATTAACTCGCCGCCCATTCAAGCTGTTAGCTACCACAGAAGGCAGCGGGTAGAGAAGGGCCAACTCACTCCTTTCCGCCGCGCTGAAACGGGGAAACGGCACCTTACCCACAGCGCATTAGAGAACCTCGATCGCGAATCTTCCTTCGTAAACGCAAAGCCGCGCTCGGCCGACCACCTCTTGGTTGATCACCAGCGAGACCTCGCCCCCAATCGGCACGTTGGTCACCAGGATAGCGCCCGCCTGGCTTAGCTCTGCAACCTGGCTCCCATCCATCGAAACTGAGCCCACCTCAATCGCTAGCCGGGTGGTGCCATCGGGCACCGCTGGAGCAGACACCGCACCAGGGCACACCTCAACTCCAAAGGAGCCCTCAACATTGAGCAGCCTGCCCGGCATCCATGCTCTCGATCCCACGCGAAGCGTCACGAGCTCGGATGCGCGAATCTCAAGATCAATAACGGTGCCCTGCTTGAGGTATTCCGACAGCGTCTGCGGAGGAACGCCAAGCTGGGCAATCTCGAGGCGGACCGATGCTGGTCCGGCGGCAGAGCGCGCGGCTGACTGGACCTGCCGACGCCAGAGGCCGTCTAGTGTCTGAACAAGCTGCTCGCCAAGCCCAAACCATGCCGTGACAGGAGTAGTGTTTATTGTGAAGGCAACTCGCACGCTAGCGGCCACCGGAATTGCCCCGCTCGGCAAAGGCCCTAGGAAGGCTACGGAGGAGAGCTCCGGCCCGCTCCACGCTGATGCCAGCGAGAAGAAGAGCCTGCGGGCTAGATACTCAAGAACGATATTCCACGCCCCGCCATCAGCGCCCGGCAACACCTCCGCCATCAAAGCAGCCGTGCTGCCCTCGTGCAGCCCGATAACCATGCGCTCTCCCGAGACCATCCCCGCGAAGACCACTCCCCCGCCGGGCGGCTGCCCCAAAATCGGCTTGATATCAGAGACCCTAACTTCGCATCCGAGCGCGTGAGACACCGGAAGCCACTGGCCAGCGATCCCCGGGAACCACTTCTCGGGGCGGCAACGGAGGAATCCCCTGGAGAGGGCGGCCTCGGCGGCAGCTACCCGCCGACAGATTCGCTCGGCGTCCCACAACTGGACATCCTGTGACGCGCTATCCTGCGTTGCCCCAGAGTTATTTGACACAGAGACCTACCTCAACACGCTACGAGTCTTCGCCTTCCACAGAGTCCCCGAGCTCTGCATCGACCTGCCCGAGCCTCTCTTGGGCTCGGGCGACATCTTCAGCCGCCTCAAGCCGCTTCTTGAGGAGGCTCTCCCGGTCGCGTCGCAACTTCTTTTGGAGCGCAACGCCCGCCAAAAGCCTCGCCGTATCACCGAAGGATGGCCGGAGTGAATCAGCCATCGCTCCGAGGCGAAACTCCACGGCGGCAACTGCAGAGTCGATCTCCCGGAGCCGAGCAAGCCGGCGCTCGAGCTCGCCGATGACCTGCGCCCGGTATGCTTCCTGCTCATCGCGCCCATTGTGCCCCACATCGTTAGGCCCCCTCTATGTCCTCAAGAGCTCGCCTTAGTAATGTGCCCACAAACGGCAGCCTGGCGTCCAGCTCAAAACTGCTTAGCTCCGTTGCGGCAGCCTTCAGAACCTCTCCCCTCTCACTATCCAATCCCAGCACCGCCGCAGCCTCCGCCCCATCTATTAAAGTTGCCACTGCAACCAGCGCTTGCTCCCTCGGTGACAGCTCGGCGAAGCGGGATCTGCTCATGACTCAGGATCCTCCTGCGACGCATCGTCAGCATCCTCGCCAGACCGAGGAAGACGCCCCGTTATTGTCGGTGCCGTCCTGGCAATATCCAACGCCTCAGCCCTGATCGAGTCGTTGTGCCGGCTAAGCGAGTATTGGCCGTAAATGTACCCTGCCAGCGCCGCCAAGCCCGAGACACCGAGCAACAGCCCTAGAAGAAGGATGGAGAGCCCGCCGTAATCTCGTTGAGGCACCCTCCAGTACAGGAAGAAAGGCACGAGCTCGTCCCGCCCTCCTCCTGAAACTTTTGGGAGCGCTCTCCGCTCCACAATACTCACCACAATGGAGTCGTGCTTAACTCCAGGAACCGCGCGAATGACCGCGTCGCGTAGCGGCAGTTCGTCGAGGGGCTCTCCCTCCCGCTTTTGCACTACCACTGAAACTGACCCCGCCTCGGGGCTCGGCGCCGAACGGATCCTCACGATAGCGCCGACTGACGACACAGATGGATGCTGGCCGATCAGGTTCTCAATCTCGGCAGCGGATGCCCGGTCGAGCCTCAGCGCCTCTACCTCGCGCGAGTTGGGAAGAATGCCCGATGATGCCACCAGCTCCGTAAATGAGGGCTGGCGCTCTGCAGGAAGGCCAAGTTCGCTTAGGATGGAGGCCGCCTCCCCAAAACGAGAAGAGGGCACCGACACGGAGTATCTCCCCTTTCCACCCCTCTCCCGCTGGGTAACGGCCTCGATGCCATGCTCCCTCAGCTCGGCCACGATGCCATTAGCCTCTCTCTGCGCCAGGTCGTCGGCCACGGACGAGTCGCCACATCCCGAGAGCGATCCCAGGCAACAAACCGCAACGAATACGAGCCATGCCCTCATGAGCGTATCGACCTACCTTCCAACTGACGGGACTACGATCACCAGGAACTCGACTTCACCGAACCTGAGCCAGTCGCCGTGCGACACCCGGATAACCCCGTCTTCACGCCGGAAATCGCGCTCGTCGCCACTCCGGATGAACACCCCATGGTCGCTCATGAGGTCCTGTACGAGAAGCCCCGATTCGCTGATAGACATGAGAGCATGCGGTGTTGAGATGCTCGGATCCTCAAGGATCAGGTCTGAGCCCTTGATGCTTGACGAGGTGACGAAAAACTTCCCCTCGCGGAGCTCAATCGCCCTCCCATCGGGATTCTCGTAGCTAACCATCCAGCCAAAAAGCCTTCCCGGGCGCATCTTTCCGGTCTTTGGTCCGGCCACAGGAGCCTGGTGGCGCTGCTGTTCGGGTTGAGGTGGCTCTTGGCGCGGCGGGCGGTCCTGCTTTCTATGATCTCGCTCGTCGCGGCGAGGTCGCTGGGGGGCCTCCGGTCCACGCTGAGGAGGAGCACCTCCCCCAGGTCTCGCCTGGCGCTGCTCGTGCATCTTCTCGCTTCTGGGCTGCTGGGGGTGTCGTGACTGCTCCGCTGGGCTAGCCCCAGGTTTTCTCGCCCCCGCGCCCTCCGGGGGGCGAGCATCCCGGGGACGCTCGCTGGCACTCGGTGGCTTGGGGGCCGAGGGGGCTACCACTCGCACATGTTGATGCTCAGCTTTTTCGGCCTCCGCTGCCCGAGGCGCTGGGGGCACCGGGGGGGCTGCCGCCGCTGGAGCCTCGTGAGACATGGGGGCTAGCCGCTCATGGAAGGGAGCTTCGGCAGCGCCGCCACCTCGTCCACCCGCAGGCTGCTCTGGAAGGGGGTCATCAAAAATGTCGAGGTCGAAGAGGTCATCGTCATCTTCGGGAATGGGGGTGGGCTTCGCCGCTGATGGGGCCTGCGGCGCGCCGCCAACTGCCCCAGGCGAAGACTCTACCTCCTGTAGGTAGGCGCCGAGAGGATCGTGATCCTCGGGCGCCTCCGGGGACACTTCAGGGTCCACGCTAGAGGGTGGTGGTGGGGGTGGTGGCTGCGGGGACGACGCGGCTTGCGACTGGGCCATAACGGCCTGGACGTCCTCAGGGGTGGCCGTGATTGTCTTTTGGCGGACTCGGGCGCTTGCCCCCTTCGAGGGATCGCCATCGTCCCTGCTCAAACCATCAAGGGGGTTGTTGCAAATTCGGCAACGGGTCGCGCTCGCCGGGACGAGGCTGCGGCAGGAAGGGCACCGGACAAATGTAAGGTCGCTAGTTTCGCTCGCCATAGAGCACCTCTTCTCCTTCTGTTATGTCACAAAACCTGGGCATATCCTCTCCGGAAGCGCCCGATAACCTAAATATCACCCCTGAAACCCCATCACCAAAACACTGACCACAAACGCGAGCAGGCCGAAGACACCCAGCGCCGCCAGGGCGAGCACGACCCGGCCGAGGGTGGACAGCCGCGAAAAGAGCTGCCGTATGCCGCCACGCGAAGCGTTTACGCCCTCCTCGGCGCTTATGCCCCGATCCACTGGTGCTTGCAGCCAGGCGGTAGTGCGCCGGGCGCGTGGCTGCGTTCGCCCACCTTGGCGACGGGACGCATCCGCCGCGACCGGGGCCTTAAAGGCCATAGTTGAGCCTCCAGCGGCCACAAACGCCTGCTCGTCCGCCTCCGAAAAGCAGAGGGCCACCGTCACGCCACCGCCAAAGTCCAGCACAAGAGGCTTTTCAGAGCTTTCTGCGCTCTCATCGCGCCGAAGCATCCCGCCATCGTAGGCGGTGCCATTGGTGCTGCAGTCGGTTATTTTAACGGACCCCGCTTTTGAAACCGATACGGCACAATGCTTGCGGGATACGTGGGGGGCACCCAGCCACATGTCGCTGCCGGGATCCCGCCCAAGCGAAACGGAGGTGCCTGGGCTTAACACCATACGGGCTGGGCGCGCGCTCTCGGATAGTGAGACCAGGATCGGGAAGCGCCTCTCTCGGCTGGCAGCCTTGGGGCTAGACAGCCTCACGCCAGAGATCACGTCTCGAACCTGATCAGCAGACACAACGCCGTGGGCAAAGACGTCCCGACCAAAGGCGATCTGCGCCCCAGGCTCAACCTTTACGCGTCCCGAGACCTGCTGCTGGTTTACGAATGTCCCGTTGCTTGAGCCCAGGTCTTCAACCCAAAAGCCTCCATCTTCAAAACCGACCCGGGCATGGCGCGAAGAGATGCCAGAATTATCAAGCCGCAGGGAGCACTGCCGAGAGCGACCGATCAAGATCGGGTGGTCCGGCGAGAATGAGAGGACCACTCGCGGAGTGGATGTGACCACAAGCGCCGGGAAAAGCGGCGTTCGGCTGGTAACGGCCTGCCGCAGGATTCGAATTCCCGCGCGGTCTGGAGTCTCGGTCTCACGAAGGATCAAGTCCCCGTCCACCGCCATGAACCGGAGCTTGACCGGCCCCAGGTCGACCGACGACTCCCCCTCGAATACTCCGTCAAGAAATGACGGTACAGCGTTGCTGTCGCCGCTGTTAACGGGGGTTAAGGTGAACTTTCGCCCCACGTCCCGACTTACAAGGATGCTGTAGCCCAGGGAGCGCATCTCATCGATAATGACGTGCGCGGATTCGTCTGCCCCCACCAGGGCAAGCGGACGCCTAATGAACACCACTTCCGATGCTGGCGATTCACCCTTAAATGTAATCTCAAGCGCAAACATGATCGCTAATGATCCCGACATGGCCCCGCCCCGGCACTAGTCCGGTCGGCCCTTGTGCTGACACAAAGATGGTGGTCAAAGGGATAACCCCCTGTACTCCTTCCTTGGAGTTCATATCGGCCAACAGTCAAGAGTTTTCAAGAGGATAGCGTCAAACAGATTTATAAAAACCTTAAAGGAGAGTCCTGCGGGGAACCAAAGCTCGAATAATCGCATCGTTACCTTATATGGGATCTCTGAAGTTTGGAGAGC
>JAFMJG010000091.1 GCA_017853605.1 bacterium | reverse complement strand
CCCGTATCGCTGGTTACATCGCCCCCTCCACGACTCTCCTTACTGCGCTCATGCTCTTCACGATGAGCATCGTGTGGGAGCGCAACCGGAAGGCGTGGCTGCCCCTGGTGCTCTGCCTCTTCCTGGTGCCCTTTATGTACTCCACGGTGCGGTACATGGCTCTCATGGTGCCGGGCCTAATCGGCTGGACCTTCCTCACGTCGCGCGAGTTTCGCAGGGAGCAGCTCAAGCCCATGCTGATCTCGATCGTTGCCCTCTTTGTTTTTGCCATCCCGTTCTCTGAAGGCGGGATGATGAAGACCTTTGTGATGTTTTTCTCGGCGCGCGGCGAGCAGCGCCTCATAACTGCGGCAACGGTTGATACCCAGGCCGGAGAGGCTCAGTCCTCGATGGCCGGAAGGATGGCGGAGGTCCTCCAGAATACCCTGCCGGGTAACGCGGACATGCTCCTGTCTCATTTCCAGCAGGGAAGGCGGTTTTTTGCTTGGCATTACCAGGAGTATCGGCACACCTTCCACTGGTGGCTCAACTGGATCTTCGTTCTTGGGCTGGTTCGGGCACTCATCCAGTCGTTCTGGCAGCCCCGCTACCTGGTGTGGGTGGCGTGGTCCGTGTGGACCTGGCTCCCGTTGATGGTGACCTCTGGGATCACCGTTAACCGCATGCTTAACGGGCTGCCAGCGGATTTCTTCCTCGTTGCGCTGGGAGGGGTAACGATCTTCGATGCGCTTCGGCCGTTGCTGGCGAACCGATTCCGTTGGGCGCTGTACGTTCCGGTGGGGGCTCTCACCGCGTACTACCTCACGTTCTCGATCTATTGGTACTTCGCCTACCTTGTCCAGTTCACATCCAAGTGAGGGAGCGAAAGTGAGCGGGGGAGCGGTGAAGCTCTCCCCGCATCTCTTCTGCCTATCTGGCAGACGCGGCGTCGTATGCCGACTCGACTACAAAGAGGCCATTCGAGTACGAGAGGCTGCCCGTCACAAAACCCAGCTTCTTAAGCGCCGCGGTGTTTAGCGCCTCGTCAAGCTCAGGCGAGGGGCCCGCAAAGGTGGCCAGAGTAGACTTCACAGACTCGATGAGGCTCGCAGCCTGGGCAGCATTGAGGTAGAGCGAGGCTAGCTTGCTCGGCGAGAGGCTGTCCTTAAGTGTAGCTTGCAGGGCGTCAACGATGCCGCTCTTCTTGCCCGATGCCGACTCAAGGAGGTCACGAACCGCCCGCTCGGATGAGCCGATAAGGAGCGAGTTAGAGCCTTTCGGAGCGCTCATATACACGCCAGCCCCGAACATCGTCTGCATGTACTTCGTTGGAGAGCCATCCACATCCTTCGTGGACCATTGGGGGGCAACCCCTGCAGCACCCGCCATCCCTTGGCCGATGAGCGCCTCGGTTTGGCTCGCGATGGCGTCCCGGTTTGCGGAGTCAACAACGAGGAAGATGTCTGGAAGCGGGGAGCTCCCATCGCCGCTGCGAATACCGAAGGTTAGGCCCTGAACGTCCTGGGCCTGCTTGACTGCGGATGCGCCTTCAGGCTGCTCAATCGAGTCAAGGAACTCGTCGAGCTTGGCGACGAAGCGGGTATCGAGGCCGAATGCCACCGCGGTGTCGGCTGGAAGCCGTGGTAGGTTAGCGGGGATTGAGGCCCCCTCGAGGGCGGAGAGGAGCTTCGTTTGAGCCTCGTTTCGGCCAGAGACGATAACGCTGAGGCCCGAAGTTGCCTGGATGTCGTAGCCCTGGGCGAACGCCACGCCATCAAACGGAAGTTCCCGCAGCCCCTGGATGTCATCCTTGTCGAGGCCATTCTGGGCGCCCACCTTCTCAAGCGCCGGCATCATCTTCTTGAGATCCAGGTACGCGAAGGCGAGGGGCGATGCGCCTGGCGAGAGTGCCGCTGTGGCCTTCTTGAAATCCGGCGAGTCTGACATCTTTTTTACGGTGTCGGTATTTACTGAGGAGAAGAGCGACTCTGCCCCAGCCTGCGTGACCGAGATCGCCATGAGCGAATCGGAGGCAGCCACGTAAACCGAGATATCCTGCGCAGAGCCATCGGGCGACTGCGGCGGCTTGGCGACGAGGCCCTCGACGCCAGCGATCTGCTGGGCCGACACGGTGAAGTCGCTGTCTGCCAATACTTGCCGGAGGATCGGAAGCTTGCTCTTAAGCGATGCCCCCTTGGCTGCCGCAACGTACACGCCCAGCTCGAGGGGCTGCGCGGCGTTCTCTGAGATGCCCGCAAAAACCACGGCCTTGCTGATTACCTGGTCGAACGTTGAGTCACCCGTGGCCGAAAGCAGCCCGAGGTTCTGCAGCGTTGAGATTAGGATCTGGAGCCCAGCGACCTGGGACTCGTCATCGTCCTCACCCTTCATCTGCTCAAGGCTCTTCTGCAGCGTCCCTAGCCCGGTTCCGAATGGAGAGGTCTTGAGCTTTTGGTAGGCGCCACTTGAGGCGTCGAGAACGTAGAAGAGGTCGGCCGACGGCGGGAGCTTGTTCAGCAGCGGGTCAGCGAGGATTGCGCCGAACTTTGAGCTCTCCGAGGCAGCTGAGGCGGACTCTTTGTCCTTCGAGCACCCTAACAGCGGGGAGGCGGCTAAGGCGAGGGTAAGCAGGGGGGCGAGCATTCTTTTCATGTTGTCCTTTTTGCGGGCAGCCAGCGGCCAGTTGGGCTCTTTTCGTACAGCGTGAGCGCCCACATGTTTTAGCTTTATCCATGAGCCGTTAGCAAGGGCAGAGCGCGCCCCGGGGAGCCCTTTATTAGCCGGCTTGGCGGGCGGCATGGGGCGGTGATTAGCCGTTGCGCCACCGCCCCAACGCTTATTTAATGAAGGGGCCTGCTAGGGCTGGGGTTTGCTCACTCTTAGGGGCCGAAAGTCATGCAGCATCGTATGCCCCTCACCCGTCTTGATTGTCACCTCTTCCGGGGCCAGCGCGCTGCGGCAGATAGCTCGTCTTTTGTTGCCTTTAACCCCCTTTGCAGGCCAGCCCAGATGGTGTTTGCCGGTGCAACAGCGATTCGTGACAGCGTTGGCAGCCAGGTGGCCTACAGGCTGGCGCTGGACTATTTCGTCTCCGGGGTCGAGCACCACTATGGGAGCTCGGCCGGCGCAAGCCGCCCCCTGGGCGATGAGGAGGGCACGGTAGCGCTCCTTGAGGAGGCCTTCCGCAGGGCCAACACATCTGTATACGGCTTCGGCCACAAGCTGGCTGCCGGGGGCCGAATGGCAGCCTCCCTGCTTGGGGTAGTGATCGAGGGCCGGCGTCTCGCCACGGGCCGAGTGGGCAACGGCAGCGTCTACCTGTTCAGGAACGGGGAGCTCTTCCCCTTCTTTGAGGCTCCTGAAGGGGGAGAGTCTGCAGTTGGGGACGCAAAGGAGCAGCCGGATGAGTATGAAAGCCGCAACCGCTCCTTCATCGGCTCGAACGCGCTCATAGACATCGAGGTTGCCTCGGTTGAGCTTGAGCCAGAGGACGTAGTCTGTGTTTTTTCGCGGCCCCTCACCACGCTCAACGAGACGCTCCTCTTCGAGTTTCTCGATACCCTTCGGGCGGGCCACGACGCTGCGGTGGGCGCAGGGGTTGCTGAGCAGCTCTGTGCGGAGGTCTTTACGGAGCCGGATACGCTCTCCTTTGCGATGGTGGCGTGCATCGGCCCTGAAGCGATCTTCTGCTCGCAGGTGGTCCCGGAGGATTAGCGGCGTGCAGCGCTAAAGAGTAGACCGTGCGGCGGCAACCCGGTACAACGGGGAGCATGGAATCGCCGCGCAACCTCCTAGGGGCTGAAACGAGCCCGTACCTCCTCCAGCATAGGGACAACCCCGTTTGGTGGCATCCATGGGGCCGGGCCGCGTTTGAGCGTGCCCAGCGGGAGGACAAGCCCGTGTTCCTCTCCATAGGCTACTCGACCTGCTATTGGTGCCACGTCATGGAGCGGGACTCATTCGAGCGCCAAGAAGTCGCGGATCTCCTCAACCGGGACTTTGTGTCCATAAAGGTGGACCGCGAGGAGCTGCCAGACGTTGACCAGATCTACATGGACGTCGTGGTGGGAATTCACGGGCATGGCGGGTGGCCGTTGTCTGTCTTCCTCACCCCGCAGCGGATGCCGATCTGGGGAGGCACATTTTTTTACCGGGACGCCTTTGCGAAGGTGCTGCAGGGGGTGGCCGACACGTGGCGCTCCGAGCGAGCAAAGGTGGATCGCTCGGGCGCCGAATTGTTGCGCTACCTGCAGTCCAAGCAGGACAGGCCTGGAGGCGTTGTGCCAGAGGCGGGGGCTGTGTGGCGGGGAGTGGAGGAGCTTTTGCGGCGGTTCGATGCGCAGCATGGCGGGTTTGGCGCGGCCCCGAAGTTTCCCCCGACGCAGCAGCTTCTGCTGCTCATGCGCGCGCACGCGCTAAGGGGAGATGCCGCCAGCGGCGAGGCGGTTGAGGCTACTCTCTCGGCGATGGCGCGAGGTGGATTGTGCGACCAGATTGGGGGCGGGTTCCATCGCTACTCGGTTGATGCGATGTGGGCTATCCCGCACTTTGAGAAGATGCTGTACGACAATGCGCTTCTGGCGCAGGCGTACCTTGAGGGGGCCCAGCTCTTTGGGGAGCCCCTGTATCGCTACGTCGCCAAGCGGACGCTCGATTACATGCTGCGTGACATGCGGGTGGAGGAGGGGGCGTTTTGCTGCGCGGAAGACGCTGGAGATGTTGGGCGTGAGGGGGAGTTCTACGTGTGGCAGCCGCACGGGGTGCGCGAAGTCCTGGGGCCCGCCGAGGGGCTGCGGGTGTGCAGCCTCCTCTCGGTCACAGAGGGCGGCAACTTCGAGCATGGCAGCTCTGTGCCACAGGTGCAGCGTCAGGAGCGGTGGAAGGAGCTCGTTGATCCGGAGATTCAGGCCGCTCTTGAGGCGCTTCGGGTGGCCCGAGATCGCCGGGTTCGGCCACATCGAGACACGAAGGTGCTGGCGGGCTGGAACGGGCTAGCGATTACGGCTCTCGCGAAGGCGTTTCAGCTCTTGGGGGATGAGCGCTACCGCGATGGGGCAGAGCGGGCGGCATCGGAGATCCTCTCCCGCCTGAGGCTGCCCGAAGGGGGGCTGCTGCGGTGCCTCTGCGGTGGAAGGGCGGCGATCCCGGCGATGCTTGAGGACTATGCATGGCTCATAGAGGGGGTGCTTGCCCTTTTTTGTGCCACGGGCGAGGAGCAGTGGCTTGCCAGGGCGATTGAGATGCAAGATGAGCAGGACAAGCGGCTTTGGAGCGCGCAACACAGCGCCTACCTCTCCTCGGTGTCAGAGGGGCTCATCGTGCCGCTGTGTGACTGGGGGGACGGGGCAACCCCCGCGCCAAATGGCATCTCCCTCTCAAACCTCACCCTCCTGGCGGAGCTGAGTGGGGAGCCGAGGTTCGCGGCGCGAGCCGGGGAGCTTGAGAGCGGGATGCCGGCAGAGGCTTCTCTTTATCCGGCCCAGTACTGCGCAGCCCTGCGGGCTCTCTTGCTGCGCCGAGCCCCGGCTTCGGTGTGCGTTGTGGCGGGCAACGAGCTCGATCCTACTGTTTTGCGCAGGCTGTGGCAGGCGTATCTGCCATTTACAGCGGTGGTTCCCGCGCCCTCTGGCCAGGGGGCGGTACCGTTGTTCCGGGGACGGGTCCCCAGGGGAGAAGCGGCCACCATGTACATCTGCCGGGGCCAAACATGCTTTGAGCCGATGGTTGATGTCATGGCGGCACTGGACGTATGCTCTTCCGGAGCTAACCCAGATGGCAGGCTGCTATGAAACAGTACCTAGACCTCGTCAGAGATGTTCTCGAGAACGGCAAGCCCGAGAGCGGCGTCGAAAAGAACGGGGAGATCGTCCGGCCCGACAGGACGGGAGTGGGGACCTACTCGGTTTTTGGCCGGCAGATGCGCTTCAACCTAGGAGAGGGCTTCCCGCTCGTCACCACGAAGAAGGTGCACCTAAAATCGATTATCTATGAGCTGCTCTGGTTCCTGAAGGGGGACACGAACATTAGGTACCTGCAGGAGCAGAAGGTCACGATTTGGGATGAGTGGGCAGACGAGCGCGGGGACCTCGGCCCCGTGTACGGCAAGCAGTGGAGGAGTTGGGAGGGGCCTAAGGGGCGAGTTGACCAGATTGCGCGAGCGGTTGAGTCGATTAGGTCGAACCCATCGAGTCGGCGAATCGTGGTCATCGCGTTCAATCCAGCGGACCTGCCCGATGTTGCGCCGCCGGCGTGCCACACCCTGTTCCAGTTCTATGTCTCGGGAGACAAGCTTTCGCTGCAGCTTTACCAGCGCTCGGCGGATCTCATGCTTGGAGTTCCCTTCAATATCGCCAGCTACTCGCTGTTGCTGATGATGATGGCACAGGTGACGGGCCTCAAGGCCCACGAGTTCGTGCACACGTTCGGGGACGTGCACATCTACTCGAACCACGTAGAGGGGGCGAGGCTGCAGCTTGAGCGGGAGCCGAGGCCGCTGCCGAAGATGAGGATTAACCCGGCGGTGACGGACATCTTTGGCTTTTCCTACGAGGACTTCTCCCTTGAAGGGTACGAGCCTCACGAGCGCATTCAGTTCGCCATAGCGGTGTAGGGCTCGCCATGAAGAGCCCGCTGGTGTGCGCAATCGTTGCGATGGATGAGGGACGCCTGATCGGCAGGGAGGGCGCTCTTCCATGGCACGTGCCCGAGGATCTTAAGCGCTTCCGCGACCTCACCTCGGGCCACATCGTCGTCATGGGGCGCAAAACGTGGGAATCGCTTCCGCCAAAGGTCCGGCCGCTGCCGGGCCGGCTAAACATCGTTGTCTCGCGCAATCCGGTGGCGCTTGCCCTTCCGGATGGGGTGCTGTCGGCGTCTTCGCCGGCTGAGGCGATCGCAAAAGCTGCCGCCGTGGCGACTGAGGGACAGAGGGTCTGGATCATTGGGGGAGCAGAGGTGTACCGCGAGGCGATCCCCCTGTGCTCAGAGGTTTTCCTGACGGTGGTAAAGGGGCGATTCAGCGGCGATGCGTGGCTGGCTCCCTTTGAGGATTCCTTTTATCTGTCGGACGAGGCTTCCGGAGAGGCGTGCTCGTTTAGGCGCTATACCCGGCGCTCCTGCTAGAGCAGGGGGCAGCAGGCCAAGTCGATTCGAGCCTAGAGCGGTTCGTTTTTGACGGTTTCCGTAGGCCCCTCTTGATCCCGCGCGGCATCCTGTGGTGAAGATCGCCGAAGATGACCCGATGGCGGAGGATCCCTTGGTCGTGCAGCGCACCGAAACTGACCTGTCCACTCTTTTTGGCAAGGAGTTCTCCATCTCATCGGTCGAATGGGTTGCTGAGGCGCTCCTGATGGCGCCCCCGCAGCTGGCTGCAGAGTTAGCCGCGCGCCACCTGGAGACAAGCCGAGGGAGCCTTCCCGTGCTTCTTGCTACCCTCTTTAGCCAGCGTGATGTTGAGACGGCTCACGCTGTGCTTGTCAGGACGCAGGTGCCCTGGACGGGGGCGCTTCAGCTTGAGGTGCGGCGGCTCGTCATCGAGGATCTCCAGGGGAGCAGGGCATTGCCGTGCTCGGGGCAGCGGCAGCATCACGCTTCGGCGCTCGCGCTCTTTGAGCGCTACGTGCTGATGGGGACAGCGGCCTTTGCCTGCCAGCCTGTCGTGCTGCCAACCGGTAGCCCGGTTAAGTTCATGTTCCTCGAGGTAAACAGGGAGCCCCTTTTCCGCGCTGGCGGGAGGTACCACAAGGATATTTTGCGGGCGACTATCTCGGAGCTGCTCGATAGGGGCATGGCCAAAGCGGTTACTACTGTAGTGCCGTTGGGGGGCGGGATGATCGGGCTTGAGGGCAGGGGCGTGTGCCTCTTCGGCGAGAGCCAAGACTTCGGCAGGGCCGACTTCGAGCGCGTCAGAGAGCTGATCGGGAGGCACGCCCCAAACGTGCCGGTTCGCATTCGCTAGCCAACAGGCAGCATGGCTTTCAGCCCCTGGTAGTCTGTTTTGCCGCTTCCCAAAACCGGAATCTCTTTGACCTTCCGCACCTCAGAGATGTGCACGAGGTGCGGAAAGCCCTCGCTCTTCAGCCTCTCGTTAGCCTGCTCGGCTGAGAGGAGCGAAGATGAGAAGAGGATCAGCTTAGGGCGCGCATCTCCCTCGCTGCCAGCCGCGAGCAGGGCGATGTTAGGCGCACCGTCGATTGACGGGAGGGTCTTCTGCAGGGCCTCCTCCACTGCCCCAAGGCTCACCATTTCGCCCGCGATCTTCACAAAGCGCTTTAGGCGTCCGGTGATGATAAGGCAGCCGTCCTGGAGCCTTCCCAGATCCCCGGTGTTGTACCACCGCTCCTCTCGGAGCGTCAGGAATGGGTCGATGTTTCGCTCAAGGTAGCCGCCAAAGACGGTGGGACCCCGCACGAGGATCAGCCCCTGCTCACCAAGCGGCGTGTCGAGCATGGTCTCTGGGTGCACGAGCTTAATGGCAACCCCACTCAGGGGCTTTCCAACGCCGACAGGCGGCACGCCGCACCGGTTCATGGTCACCACGGGGCTGCACTCCGTTATCCCGTACCCCTCAAGAAGCTCAACCGGGGTCGGCATCCCCTTGGCCAGATCAAAGAGCTCCTGTGGAGCACGCTCTGCGCCGGACACCAGGGCTCGGAGCGTGCTGAACTGGGCTGGCTCCCCCGCCTTGAGTATGGCGCGCAGGAAGGTTGGGGTCCCCGCAGAGAGCGTTGCCCCCCAGGCCTGCATCGCCTTGGCGATCTTTCTGCTCTCGTTTGGGTTTGGGTGATAGGCGACGCGCAAGCCCGTGACGAGCGGCAGGAGGGTACAGACGGTCAGCCCAAAGGAGTGAAATGGAGGGAGGAACGCGAGCAAGGTATCGGCGCCTTGCAGCGGAAACGCATCAAGGATGCCGTGAATGTCGGCCAGGACGTTGCGGTGAGAGAGCGGCACGCCCTTTGGCAGGGCCTCTGAGCCGCTGGTGAAGAGCACCACAGCGGGCGCGTCGGGGTCCGCCTTGCGGTGGCCGAACGCCGCCAGGATCTGGTGCTCCGACTCTGATGCCAGCCTCTTTGCCGCAAGCTTGTCCCTGGCCGTGAGCTTGTCGCGGATCTCTTCGAGGAGAACCAGGCGGTCCTCCAGGTACTGCAGGTCGGTCGGCACGATGTCGAGGAAGGAGCGGGCAGAGATGATGTGGGAGAGGCCGGTAGAGTCGCAGGCGTGCAGGATTGCGCGCCGACCAGCCGTCCAGTTAAGGAGAACGGGCACCTTGCCGCCGAGTATGGCAGCCATCACGGTGATCGATGCGCTCACTGAGGCGGGGAAGAGCACCCCGATGTGCGAGCCTTGGAGGGCCGAGATGTGTCTTGCTAACGTAACGACCTTAAGCTTGACCTCATCCCACCGAACGACCCCGCTGCGCTCGTCACCCATGGCGACCTGCTTTTCGAATAGGGTGCACGCCGTCAAAAATGCGGCCTGGAGGCTGGCTGCTCCACGCAGATCAGGAGGGTGGCGCTGCCCGTTATCTGTCGCCCAGGAGCCGGGGACCTCAAACCTCCGCTTGGGCGCCTGGGAGCCCAGCTGGCCGACGGCTGCCTGGAGCACGGAACCAACGGTGGTGAGGTCGGCCAGCTCAATATCGTGCACCTCAAACTCGCGGTCGATCCACATCAGCAGCTCAGCCACCGTGAGCGAGTCGAGGCCCAGCTGGTCGCCCAGTTGAGTCTCCAGCGACAGCGAGGACACAGAAACGCCGGCCACGTGGGCGATGTGCTCGAAGACCCGCTGGCGCACATCATCCGGCACCTCGCGCAGGACCTCTGATTCACGCTGCCGCTCCGGGACCTTGGGTAGGTCCCGCTGCCACCGGGTGTAGGGGATCAAGCTCGCCTGCTCCGCCTCTGGGAAGTTGTAGAACCGCTCTAGGTAGCGGTTGAGGGTGACCGCGTCGGCACGCCGGGGGAGGTCGGGCGGATTGAAGGATATGGCCACCTCGACCGGCCGGCGAGGGGCGAAAAAGAGCAGGTTCTGGGCGAGTATCTTGAGCCCCTGTAGAAAGGTCTTGCCAACATCGGGGGTGGCGCCGCCGTTAAGGGCTTTGGAGAAGATGCTGCCGTAGAGCCCGCGGGTCCTGATGAGGCAGAGGTTAACGCGGGGGTGGGCTTTTAGGATGGTCGAGAACCCCGAAGCGCCTCCCAGCTTCTCGGCTCCTGTCACCGACAGCCGGCCCGATGGGTACATGAGGATGTTCTGGCCCTCCTGCAGCAGGTCGATGATCTCTGTGATCGTGCGCTCAACTCTTCGGCGCTTGAAGGGGCCAGCCTCAAAGTCCATGTCCGCCATCGGAATCGCCTTCACCCCCTTCATGATCGGCTTTAGGAAGCGATGGCTGTACATTGACTCGATAACCACGGGGCGAGGCTTGAGGATCTCCCAAAGGCAGGCAGAGACGATCACGGGATCGATCTCAGCTGGATGATTGGGGATAATAAGGACGCCTTGCGATGCCGTGATCGAGTCTAGACCGGTGACGGAGATTTTGTAGCGCAGGGAGAGGAGCTTCTTGACGAGCAGGGCGAGCATACGATTGCAGCAGGATCCCCCGAGAGCACTGAGGATGCAAGGTGGCTACTTGGCCGGCTCGCAGCCTCATGGTCGCTGTCTAGCGCAAGAAAATTGCCCGAAAAAAACCACTGTGTCTGGCTAGTTAAACCGGCCTTCGGGAGAGGCTGCCTGGGCTCATCGCCTTTACCTTAGGAGTTCGATTGTGTAAGGTGACCAGCGCGGTTGCGTGTGCGCCTTTAGCTCAGCTGGATAGAGTACCTGGCTTCGAACCAGGTGGTCGGGGGTTCGAGTCCCTCAGGGCGCGCTTCCTTTCGCTTCTTCCCCGGGCCCTCCGAGCCTGCCGGCAGGCGCTTTTTTCTACCACTGTTTCACGTCGTGCAGGCTCTTGTAGCCGGCTTGCAATATTCATGAAGCAGGGTAACCTCAAGACTGAAGATCTTTTTTGAAGGATTGGGGGATGGCTACCGTTCTCGTTACCGGAGGAGCTGGATTTATCGGGTCGCACATAGTGGATCGCCTCCTGGCCCGCTCCCACAAGGTGCATGTGCTGGACGATCTCTCCAGCGGCTCCCGGAGCAACCTCGCCCAGGGGGTGCCGCTGCACGAGCTCGACATGAGGTCCCCCGAGGCCCGGGAGCTTGTTGAGAGCCTCGCTCCCGATGTGATTGTGCACACCGCGGCGCAGGTTTCGGTCCGCATCAGCATGGATCAGCCAACGCTCGACTCGGACCTCAATGTGACTGGGCTCATTAACATCCTCGCCCCGCTCCGTGCTAGAAAAGGGGCACACGTTGTTTTTCTCTCTTCGGGTGGAGCGGTGTACGGCGAGCAGGACTGCTTTCCTGCTCCCGAGACGCATCCGGCGCGGCCGGAGAGCCTGTACGGCCTCTCAAAGAAGGTTGGGGAGATGTACCTGGAGTTCTGGTCTCGGGTGTGGGGCGTGACCAGCACGTCCTTGCGGCTCGCGAATGTCTATGGGCCCCGGCAGAATCCTCACGGCGAAGCCGGCGTGGTCGCCATCTTCTGTGAGCGCCTGCTGGCAGGAAGGTCGATTACCGTACATGGAACCGGCAAGCAAACCAGGGACTTTGTGTACGTGGAGGATGTCGCTGAGGCTGTCGCGCGGGCGGTGGATTCCCGTGCGATTGGCGAGTTCAACATCGGCACCTCAAGAGAGACCTCTATTGCCGAACTGGCTGAGAGCTTGCGCGGTATCGCCTGCCCAGAGGCGGAGATCCTGTACGCTGAAGCCAAGCCGGGCGAGCAGCTCCGCAGCTGCATCGACGTTGCCAAGGCCAAGCGGGGGCTTGCTTGGGCTCCGACCGTGGATCTTTCAGCCGGCCTCAAGCGCACCCTTGCGTGGTACCAGACGGCCACTCGCTAGCAGCCTCAAAAGCCGCCTGGCCCTGGTGGGCACATGAAGGCGATCGCCGTATTTATCCCTAGCTTGCATGGCGGTGGGGCCGAGCGCGCCATGGTCAACTTCGCGGGAGAGATCGCTCGCAGGGGACGGCGGGTGGATCTCGTCGTGGCGAGGCGGCAAGGGGCGCTCATCTCGATAGTGCCGGACGGGGTGAGGATCATCGACCTGATGGCTGCGCGCGTCATGACGGCGCTGCCACCGCTGGTGCGATACCTTCGTTTAGAGCGCCCCCAGGCGCTCTTCGCCACCATCTCAAACGCCAACGTGGTTGCCGCGCTAGCGTCCCGCTGCGTCCGCCAGCGGCCTCGCCTGATTCTGCGCCAGTCAAACGCGCCCTTGAGCGAGCGAAAGGTTACGGTTGCGATGCGGGTGACTCACTATGCGCTGCCGCGCCTCTACCGGGTCGCCGACGCGATTATCGCGGTCTCGGAGGGCGTTGCTGCCGAGCTGGTGTCGATGGACTGCAGGCTTGCGAGGCAGCTCTCAACGATCCCAACTCCGGTCCTGTCGGATGAGGTGCTTCAGATGGGAACGCAGAGCCCGGGCCACCCGTGGCTTGAGGCTGGGGGGGCGCCAGTCATCTTGGGGGCTGGCAGGCTTGTCCGGCGCAAGGGATTCGAGGATCTTCTGCGCGCTTTTGCCCAGGTTCGCGCCGTGTGCCCAGCACGGCTCGTTATTATCGGCGAAGGCGAGGATCGCGCACGGCTTGAGCGGATGGTGGAGGAGATGGGGATTGGCCAGGACGTGAGCCTGCCAGGGTTTTCGCAGAACCCCTTCGCTTTTATGAGCCGCGCGGCGGTTTTTGCCCTCTCATCCCACACGGAGGGGCTGCCGAATGTCCTCATACAGGCGATGGCTTTCGGCACGCCTGTAGTGTCGACGAACTGCCGGAGCGGCCCTGCCGAGATCCTCGACCACGGCAGGCTCGGTGAGCTCGTCCCCGTCGGGGACCCTGATGCGATGGCAGCTGGAATACTGCGAGCGCTTGCTCGCGGGCCCAATCCAGAGGCGCAGGCCAGCGTGCGTGCGCGCTTCGGCGTTGCGCAGGCGACGACGGCCTACCTAGCTCTGGCGGGGATCGAGTAGCCTCTCGCTGGTGCGCCGAGCAGGAGCCCGTAGAGGATGAGGAAGGGCCGCTGATCGAGGATGTTGTGGCTGAAGAGGCCGCCGATGGCGGCTGTTGCCACGAGCATAAAGCCGTTTAAGTTCCGCCGTGACCAAAACGTCCAGAAGCTGGCCGCCAGAAAAGCAACGTATGCCGTGAAGCCGACGATCCCGTTGTTGACCCACTGCTGCAGGTACATGTTGTGGGGAAGCTCCGGCATCCGCCGGGCGTAGCCCGTTCCGTGCCCGAGCACTGGCGAAGCGCTGATCCGGTCGAGCGCATCCTGGGCTGCTGCCCAGCGGCTTGCAGCTGAGCCATCGTCTACCTGCCTGCCCGCCACAGCCCGCCGAAAGCGGCTCTGCTCCTGCAGGGCGCCGAGCTGGCGGGAGAAGAGGGGAGTGGTGGCAAGCACAATGAGCGTTGCAGCCAACAGTGACGTGGCCACGTCACGGATCTCCCGTGAGTGCAGCCTCCTGCGAAGGTAACGGAACGAGATGTAGCACGTTACTAGGACACCGAACCCGAGCAGGCCGCTGCGGGAGAGGGAAATCAGGACGATCGCCCCAGAGAGCAGGAGCAGGAATAGATCCGCGAGCAGGCACCTGCGCAGCTCGTAGTCGAGCGCGGCGGAGCAGAGCATCACCGAAATGAGTGCGGTGTAGTTGGCATTCCCAGAGAAGCCTGCCGCCCG
>JAFMJG010000202.1 GCA_017853605.1 bacterium | reverse complement strand
CGCTCTTCCGATATGGGTGAACCCCTTCGACCCGGTCGATGGGCGCGACAATGACGGCAACGGCTACATCGACGACACAAATGGCTGGGACTTCAACCACAAGGACAGGACGGTGTATGACCCCGCTGATGGGGACAAGCACGGCACCCACGTCTCTGGAACTATCGGCGGAGTCGGCGGAAACGGCATCGGGGTCGCGGGCGTCAACTGGAACGTGACCTTAATATCAGCCAAGTTCCTTGGGCCCCAGGGCGGATCGCTCTCGGACGCTGTGGACGCCATCAACTACCTGCGGGATCTTAAGGCCCGGCATGGGCTAAATATTGTGGCGATGAACAACTCGTGGGGCGGCGGCTTTTACAGCTCCGCGCTGCACACAGCGATCCTGCGGGCAGCGAAGCAGGGGATTCTTTTCGTTGCGGCAGCGGGCAACAGCGGATTCAACAACGACTTCTTCCCCGGCTACCCGTCTAATTACACGACGCTGCAGCCCTCGATTGTCGAGAGCGCAGCCGGCTACGAGGCTGTGATCGCTGTTGCGGCGATTGACTCAGCTGGCAAGCTGGCTTCCTTCTCGAACTACGGGGCAAGCTCAGTTGATATCGGCGCGCCAGGTGTAGGCATCCTCTCAACCCTCGGAGGGAGCACCTATGGCTCCTACAGCGGAACTTCGATGGCCACGCCGCACGTGACGGGAGCGGTCGCCCTCTACGCATCGGCCTTTCCCTCAGCTTCCCCGCAGCAGATTCGGTCTGCGATCCTAGGAAACGCCGCGCCAACGGCGTCCCTGGTCGGGCGGTGCGCAACTCGCGGGAGACTGAGCTTGTCAGGGCTCTTCCGGTCGCTGCCGCCGCCTCCAGGAAGCACTCCGTTCCCGACTCCCCCAGCTACCGATCCGCAGCCCACTCCCACCCCCGCGCCAACACCGTCGGCTCCAGACGGGGCGATCCTTTCCCTCTCGGTGCCTAACCCGGTGGCGAAGGGCAGCAGCAGCACGATAGGTGTGCAGATCCAGAATCAGGGGGGAAACCGAGAGTCCCTCCGCGTGCTCCTGGTCGCCACAACTGGCACGTTGAGTGGCGGCCAGGCTGTGAGTGTGGACCCCGGCGCAACCGCCACTGTCAACTTTACCTGGGTGGCTCCAACCCGCAGCACAGCCGTCACCTTCCTCGCGCTCCTGCCTGCCCTGCAGGGGGAGAAGGATGTGCTCGACAACCTCAAGGTGGCCTCAACGCGGGTGCAGTAGGCAGGGGCGCGATGCCCTTGGATTGTGCGGCACAGGGCGCCCGTTTACATGCCGTAGCCGCCCACCCCGACGAGGGTGCCCGGTAGCTCGGATGGCAGCCCCGCAAGCACGCTATTAGGGTGTAGCCCCGTTTTTGCGGTTGAGCCGGCGCTTCCCCTTGCTGTACCCTGCTCTGGGCGTCATCACTCCCAGATGGGGAGCTGGAAACCGCTGGGAGCGCCAAACTAAATGGACGTGGACGGAATCATCACCCTAAGCGAGAGGGATCGGGATGTGCTCTCGCTCATCCAAAGCACGTCCTCCCAGTCCATGACGGAGATAGCGAACGCGCTTTCGCTCCGCCCACATGCAGTCCGGCGAAGTATCGATCAGCTGCGCGGAGCCAAGGCAATCATCCCATACGTTCCTATAAACACAGCGGCCCTCGGGTTGGCCGAGCACCACGTCTTCCTGTCAGGGATCGGGTACTACTCGCCCAGCCTTGAGAGGGTGGTGAGCGCCGTGCTCGACCACGATTTTGTGCCTTTCGTCTCTGAGCACGCTGGCCAGCTTCAGTTCTCAATCTGGTCGAAAAACTCGAAAGACCTGAGCCTCCTCCTCGATGGCATCCTCAAGGACGTCCCCGTCGGCGTGTCAAAAACGGTCATCCTGCGCCGGTGGTACCACGCCTTCTCGGCCGGAGCGCTCATTCCAAGGTCAACTCCTGAGTATTCGCTCGGGCTGCTTGGCGACATCGCAACGATTGACGACGTGGACCACAAGATCCTGCGGGCAATCAGCGCTGTGAACTCAACCTCTAGCCCCGATATAGGGCGCATCACGGGCTTGCCGCAATCAACCGCAGAGTACCGGGTGCGCCGACTGCAGCGCAGCGGGCTCCTACTAGAGCCGCGCTACACTGTTAACCAGGAGAGATTTGGGCTGCAGCGCTTCTACGTCAGGCTAAAGGTGCGCTCCTCGGCAGATGTCCGCGAGCAGCTCCTCAAGCTTGGCTGCACTATGCCCGAGATAGCATCGGTCGCCGAGGTTATTGGGGCTTGGGACTTTGAGCTCTGCCTCGTCCTGCGGACCGCATTTCACACCAACGAGGTCCTCGCCCGCATCGCTGGCGCTATGGGAAGAGAGTACGTTGGGATGGAGTGCTTTCCGCACGTGAACTACCTCAAGATCCTTAACTATCCATTCACTAAAAATCCCCTGGGGTAAGGCCGCCGGGGGCGGCACGCTGGCGACAAGGAGCGAGCGACTTTGGCGACAAGGAGCGAGCGACTTTGGCGACAAGGAGCGAGCGACCTTGGCGACGAGGAGCGAGCGACCTTAGGGCTGCCCCGTCAGCGCTGTCGCGGGCCAGTACGCGAGGAACGCGCAGGCGGCACTGACGGGGATCGTGAGCACCCAAGCCCACAAGATACGCACCGTGATGCCCCAGCGCACTGCCGAAACCCGCTTGCTTGAGCCGACCCCCAGGATGGCCCCGCTAATGCAGTGAGTAGTTGACACCGGGAGCCCGTAGTGTGAGGCCGTGAAGATTACTGACGCCGCCGCAGTCTCTGCGGCGAACCCGTGGATCGGCTTGAGGTCGATTATCTTGGTGCCAAGCGTCTTTATTATTCGCACTCCCCCCGCTGCAGTGCCGAGACCCATCGCCGCAGCGCTCGCCAGGACGACCCATAACGGAACCGGCAGCTTTCCTCCGGTCATCTCCGCAGCCCCGAACGCCACCAGCGCCATGGTGATGACCCCCATCGTTTTTTGTGCGTCGTTACTGCCGTGTGAAAGCGCCATGAAACCGGCCGAAAGCATCTGCAGCCGCCGGAAAAGGGGTGATACCTTGGATGGCGCTGACCTCCGGCAGATCCACATGA
>JAFMJG010000090.1 GCA_017853605.1 bacterium | reverse complement strand
TATCTTAGTCGGAGACCCGAGACTCGGCGCCCTAGGCGCCTCTCGGAAGCAGCCTAACTCGTAAGGGGAGACCGGACGATGGATATCGGAACGTACACGGCAGTGTCAGCGGGGCTCCTCCAGATGAAGAAGCTGGAGGTCGAGAACAATAACCTCGCAAACTCCAACACGGTTGGGTTTAAGAAGCAGTACGTGATTGCGGAACAGGCACCGTTTGAGGAAACCCTGGCAGGACAGCTCGGCGCCACCGCGTACGGGAAGGCTGATAACTCGCGTGTGCCAGCCGTGGGTGCATTTCGGTCGGTCATCGACTTCTCGCAGGGCGCTATCAGGCACACGGGGAATCCCCTTGACGTCGCCCTGCGCAATGACAAGGACTTCTTTGTGGTAAACGGGCCGGGAGGGCCGTTCTATACCCGCGCAGGAAACTTCGCCATCTCCCAGACTGGCGAGCTCACGACTCAAGACGGGCTCCAAATTGTTGGGGATGGCGGCGCGATACAGATCGCCGCCCCCGGGGCAGTTATCAACCAGGACGGAGCGATACAGATCCAGGGAGCAAACGTTGGAAGGCTCCAAGTGGTCAGGTTTAATGACCTGACCGGGCTCGAGATGGTGTCGGCCACCAGGTTCAAGAACAACGGCCCGGCACCTGCACAGGTAGACCCCTTTGTGGAGCCGCGCTCCCTTGAGATGTCAAATGTGTCCGCTGTAACCGGCATGATAGACCTGATATCGACCAACCGCGCCTTTGATGCGTACTCAAAGGCGGCGCAAACGATCGATGCGCTCAATCAGTCCGCGATAACGCAGGTAGGCAAGAGAAGTTAGCCAAGCAACCTAAGGAGCACCTATGATTAGAGCCCTTTACTCAGCAGCGACCGGCATGAACGCCCAGGAGACGAACATCGATGTGATCTCCAACAACTTGGCAAACGTGAACACAACGGGGTTCAAGAAGAGCAGGGCCGAGTTTCAGGACCTGATCTACCAGTACGTTCAGGAGCCCGGGTCCCCGAGCTCCCAAACGACCACGCGGCCCTCGGGTGTGCAGGTGGGACTGGGAGTGAAGACCGCCTCGGTGCAGAAGATCTTTACCCAGGGAGACCTGACCGCGACCGGCAACCAGCTCGATATAGCAATCGAGGGGGACGGCTTCTTCCAGGTAACACGGCCGGATGGCACGCTCGTGTACACACGCGCAGGCTCCTTTCAGCTTGACCAGACCGGGCAGATCGTCACGGCAGATGGCTTCGTAATAGCGCCGGGCCTCACCGTCCCGCTCGATTCCCTCGGAATCTCAATCGCACAGGATGGAACTGTGAGCGTCAAGCAGCCCAACAACGTCAATCCAGTCCAGATCGGGCAGCTCACAGCGGTGCGCTTTCCCAATAACGGCGGATTGCGGGCCCTTGGGCAGAGCTTCTACGAAGAGACGCTCGCCTCGGGCGCGCCGGTCACTGGCATTTTTAGCCAGAACGGCTTTGGCAGGATTAACCAGGGATTTCTTGAGAGCAGCAACGTGAGCGTTGTGGAGCAGGTGGTAAACATGATTACCGCCCAGCGTGCCTATGAGGCGTCGTCCAAAGGGATCACCACCGCTGACGAGATGCTTTCACAGGCGATTAACTTGAAGAGGTAATGACATGAAGGCTTACGCGATTACGGCGCTCCTGCTCCTTTCGGTGTGCCAAGAGGCCGGAGCAGAGGCGCCCCAAACACTGGCGTACGACGGCATCTCCGTGCGGGGCAAGACCGAGGCAGTTGTTTCAGGACGCGCGGTTTCCCTCGGGGACGTTGCCGATGTTGCGTCTCCGCGAGTTGAGGACGACCAGCAAGTCCTGCGGCTGCGGAGAATCACGGTTGCGGCGAGCCCGAAGGCGGGAGAAACCGTTCGGCTGGAGGGGGGCAGGGTGCTTGAGCGGCTGCACGACGAGGGGATTGCGCTCAACTCCATTCGCTACTCGATCCCCCGGGAGATCGCCGTTACCCGCTCATTCCGCGAGGTGTCGCTTGACGAGCTAGAGGGCGCGCTTCGGGAGTTCCTCGGCAAGAACCCGCGGCAGCTCGATGTGCAGAAGCTCTCCCTTGAGCGGGCGGTGCGCATCCCGTCAGACAGCCTGGGCGTTGAGGTGGTTGCGCTCGAGACTACCCGGCCTGGGCACATCGGAGTTGACTACCGGTCAGTTTCGGGGTCAGACGAGGCGCGATTCCAGCTCAAGGCAACTGCCCAGAGCTGGAGAATGCTTCCGGTGGCCTCGAAGCCGCTCAAGCGGGGAGATGTCATTCAGGCCGACGACGTGAAGCTTGTCAAAGTCAGCGACGCTGCCAGCAACCGTGACGCGATGGAGAACATAGGCGACATCCTGGGGCACGCGGCAACGCACGACGTGGGGCAGGGCGAGGTTTTCCGCGCGAAAGCCCTCGCATTGCCGAACGTGATCACCTCGGGAGCCAAAGTGACGCTGGTTGTGCGGGATGGGCGGCTGGAGGTCAGCGCAACTGGGACGGCTCTTGAGGCCGGCCCCGTTGGGCAACAGATTAAGGTCAGAAATGATGCTTCAGGCAAGGTTGTGTCGGGCACGGTTGAGGGACCCGGTATCGTGGTCGTGGGGGCGAGCTAGGTATGAGAGAAAGAACGCGCATCTGCTGCGCGACACTAATCATGGCGACTCTCGGATGCATGCCGCCGCCTAAAGCGGAGCCGTACATTCCGGCAAGCCGCTTTGCGACCCCGAGCGCGTCGGCCAAGGCGAGAGGGCTTGCGTGGCAGGCCTCGGTGGTTGAGGAGCGGACTTCAGATGGACGTGCCCAGCTGCGGCTCGCGGACACCCCTCCGGAGCCCCCGGTCCCGCAGGTCATACCAGGCAGTGATGCCTCAGGGCTCCAGGTGGCACAGCTTACGCAGGCGGCTGCGGTGGCTGGCGATGGCGTGCAGGTCATTCGCAGCTCTGAGAGGGCTGTGCCTCTCTACCGCAGCGAGCTTGCTGCAGGAGATCCGGGGATGTCGTCATCGTTGTACAGGGAGGACCGGATACGCAACGACCTGTATCGTGACTTCCGTGCGTGGCAGCCGATGGACCTCATTACGATCGTGGTCACTGAGCGGGCTCTCGGAAGGCAGTTCGCCATTACCGAGGTCAAGTCGAAGAGCGAAGTTCTTGCGGGCATCAAGAATTTCTTCGGCTTGGAAAACCGGCCTGAAGAGCAGTGGACATATCCGCCGGACATGTCGAGCCTGATCTCTGCTAACACAAAGAACGACTTTAAGGGTGAGGGAAACACGAACAGGCAGTCAGAGTTGACCGCGCGAATGTCGGCGGTAGTTGTTGAAGTCCTGCCCTCAGGGCTCATGAGAATTGAGGGCGAGAAGATCCTGGCAGTAAACAACGAAGAGCAGGTTATGGTTGTGTCCGGCATCATTCGCCAGCGCGACGTCACCTCAAATAATGAGGTTAACTCATCGCAGATAGCCCAAATGCGCATCGACTACTACGGAAAGGGAACCGTGGGAGAGGCGCAGTACGGCGGCTGGTTCGCCCGCACGATGAGGCTCCTGTGGCCATTCTAGGGAGACGTATGAGGATACTATTTCACCTGCTAATCCTGCTCGCAGTCGTCGGCGCTGCAGCTCCAGCGCACGCCGCGCGGCTTAAGGATATCGCCGATGTGGAAGGCGTCCGCTCAAACCAGCTCATTGGGTACGGCGTGGTGGTTGGGCTTAACGGCACGGGGGATGGCCGCGTGGACTTCACCCTGAAGACCATGTCCAACATGCTCGAAAACATGGGGATCCGGGCGGATCCGCTGCTCATTAAGGTGAAGAACGTGGCGGCCGTAATGGTGATTGCCGACCTGCCCACCTTCACGCGGCCTGGGGCCAAGCTGCCGGTGACCGTCTCATCAATGGGCGACGCCAAGAGCCTCTTCGGCGGCATACTCCTTGTGACGCAGCTCAAGGGTAACGACGGCAACGTCTACGCAGTCGCCCAGGGAGCAATCGACCTGGGGGGCTTCGCGGTGAATGACTCTGGGGACTCTGCGCAGAAGAACCATCCGACAGTTGCGACTATCCCAAACGGCGCCATCGTGGAGCGCGCTATCCCTTTCGACTTGTTTCAGTCAAACAAGATACGGATCTCCCTTCGTTCCCCCGATTTTACGACGGTCACTCGGGTCGTGACAGCGCTCAACAAGAGGATGGGGAAGCCGGCAGCAGTGGCGATCGATTCCGGCTCTGTAGAGGTCGTGATTGACCAGGCTGAGCGGCTGAACCCTGTTGGGCTTGTGGCATCCCTTGAGCAGGTGGAGGTCAGGCAGGATGTCGACGCGCGGGTCGTGGTCAATGAGCGCACAGGAACGATTATTATGGGCGCCAACGTGACCATTAGCCAGGTCGCCCTGGCGCACGGCAACCTTAACATATCAGTGCGAAGGGAGAACGACATCAGCCAGCCGAATGCCTTTGCTGGCGGAACGACGGCCGAGGTCACCAACGTTGACATCAATGTCGGTGAAGATGTTGAGGCGCTCAGGATTTTGGGGGGAGACGTAACACTTGGGACCCTCGTCAAGGCGCTCAACTCGCTCGGCGCCACTCCTCGCGACTTGATTGCAATATTTACGGCGCTCCAGCAGTCAGGCGCTCTGCATGCGGACCTCGTGGTGATGTAAATATGGATGGAATAAAGGGACCCTTAAAGGCACAAGCTCTCGTCGGGATGGCAACGCCGGAAAAGCCGCTGCCCCTTACGCAAGACGTCAAGGCAGCGGCCCAACAGTTCGAGGCGCTCCTTGTTCAGGAGATGCTCAAGTCGATGTGGAGCACGGTGCCGAAGCAGGGGATGCTGTCGGGAAGTTATGAGGAGGGGATGTACCGAGACATGCTCAACGAGGCCCTGGCGCAGTCCATCTCAGAGGGCCAAGGAATGGGAATTAAGGACATTATCCTCAGGGATATCAATGCATTAAGCAAAAACAAGTGACCATTTTCCGGATGTCGGCATCTTAGATGGTAGTGTCCACGGATAGGACCTTTTTTGGCTAACAGGAAGACTTATGAAGGTACCGGGCTCGGATATTAAAGAGGCAGCAGCAACAAATCGTGTCCAGGACGCGCGCTACGACAAGGTGGGAGAGCGCAAGGCTGCCACCACTCCTCAGGCATCAGGGCTTGTGGCCGATGGCGCCGGTTCTGCGGCGGCAGAGGACTCGGTGCAGTTCTCCGCGCTCGGAGCGATCCTGAAATCCGAGCTGAGCCCCTCAAAGATGGCAGAGGAGCGCCGCGCAAAGATTGAGGCGCTCAAGCAGCAGATCAGCAGCGGCACCTACAAGCCTCCGATGGAGGAGGTTGCCAAGTCCCTGAGCGAAGAGATCTCGCTTGAGGTTCTTCTTGGCGGCGGAGCGCTCAGCGAAGCCAAGCAAAAAGCATGAAACTAGAAGCCAGCACGATTAAGGCTATCGAAAAGCTCCTCACGGGCGAGCTGGCTGAATACGACAAGTACCTGCAGCTGCTGGACCAGGAGCAGCAAGCCGTAATTAGGCTTGATGCTGATCAGGTCGGAATTCTCAGCGCAAAGCGGGGCGAGGTTGTCGACTCCCTAGAAAAGCTCAAGGATGAGCGGAGCAAGCTGATCTCCTCCGCCATCGGGCACGACTCAGTCAGGGCATCAGAGCTGATTGAAAAGGGGTGCTCCGCTGGGGACCGCCGGCGCCTCATGGCTTTAGTTGAGAAGATTCGGGGCAAAGCCAAGGACGTCGAGGCAAAAAGTCGCGAGTTTAACCAGGTCTTGAGCTACTCCCTCGGCCTCGTTAATGGGGAGCTCTCCCTGCTCTGGTCGGCCAGCCAGCCGGTCACCAGGGTCTATAACTCTTTTGGCTCCATGACAAACGGCGTCCAGCCCGCTCCTCCGCGCAACGGCTCCCTTCTCGGCGAGGCCTAGCGTTCGAGGCAGCAATCATGCCCCGATAGGCAAAACCTCATCGGTGCCCGCCCAGGCGGATCCTTGGCCCGCTCACAGCCCCCAATGCTGCCAGCCCCTTAGCCGGCAAGTCCCGGGCAAAGCGAGCAAGGCACGCCCCTTGCTCAATATCGGGTAGCGGAGGGTGTGCGGCACTTTCTGCCTCTTTAGGACTGCAGCTCACAATGGCGAATTTCGGAGCAAAAATTCTCGGCGCCTCGGTCAGCTCAATGACTGCCCAGCAGGCGCTCATCTCAAATGCCGCCAACAACATATCGAACGTCAACACGCCGGGGTACACGCGCCGGCAGATCGATATCGAGAGCCGCATCGATGTTGCAACGGTCGGGAGCATTCTGCAGATCGGAAGCGGCGTGCAGCTCGGGGACATCAAGCGCTCGACGAACGAGTTCCTTGAGTACCAGCTTCGGCTTGCGAGCAGCAAGAAAGGGTACGCCGACATTAGGAACGACTACCTCGCAGCGGTCGAGCCGACCTTCGCGCTCGACGGCCCCCAGAGCGTGGTCGGTTCGGCCCTCAATAACTTCTTCTCGGCGGTGAACCAGGTTGGCGTAAACCCCTCGAACATCGACCTCCGGATCAACGTCCTGCAGCGTGCTGAGGATCTCGTCTTCAGCATCCGCTCCGCGTACAACACGGTGGCCGAAATTCAGTCAGAGCTGAACCAGCGTGTTGGCCTTGAGGTCCAGACGATAAATTCGTACTCGCAGCAGCTCGCCACCCTCAATGCCCAGATAGGATCCCGCGAGGCCTCGGGGATCGCTGCAATTGACGAGCGCGATCAGAGGGACGTGCTTCTCGCAAAGCTTGCCGAGAAGATCTCATTCCGCACGCTTGAGACTCCAAACGGGATGATCAACTGCCAGCTTGAAAACGGCTTTCCCCTGGTCAACCAGGAGACTGCGCGCGCGCTTGAGGTCACGACGTCGCCAAGCTTTGCGACCGCAACCCTTCCGCGGTCCCTTTCGGGCGAGATTTTGAGCTATGTTACGTACAATTTTGGCTCGGATGCGTCGCCCTCTCACCTAGACCTGACGCAGCTGATCAAGAACGGCTCGGGGGCCCTCGCGGGACTGCTTCAGCTGCGCGGCACCACGGACCCGGCCAACACATCTCCCTTTCAGGCAGAGGGCGAGCTGGTGGCTATAGCCACCCGGATTGAGGCCCTGACGCGCACCCTCCTCACTGAAGTCAATGCCGAGTATCGCGGGCCAGACGAGAACGGGGCGGTCGCTGGGCTGCAGCCAAGCGCAGGCGACCTAAACGGAAACACCCCCGGAGTTTTTGGGCTCTTCGACTTTGATTACACCGGAGTCAAGGATGCTGATGGCGATGGGGTGGCGAGCATGTCAGACCTCCTTGCTGCTGCCTCCTCATTGGGGGACTTCTCGAGCATCATCAAGGTTGCCTTCGATGATCCCGCCGAGTTCGCCGCAGCCCGCGACAACAACCCCGCAAACGGGGCCACGGTGTTCCCAGAGGGGGATGGCCAAAATGCGGCGGCCATCGCTGCGCTGCGCTCAACCACCTTCAACTTCTCCCTTGCCTCGTTCTCGTTCACGGGGACCATGGAGGAGCTGTACAACGCCACCGTAAGCTACGTCGGCAACGCGAAATCGGCTGCCCAGCTCGATGTGGATGTGGCAGGCGCCAACATAACAAGCGCCTCGAATAAGCGGGACGAGTTTTCAGCGGTAAGCCTGGATGAGGAGTTCGCCAACCTCATCAAGTACCAGAAAGCCTTCCAGGCTTCAGCTAGGATGATTAAGACGGCCGGGGAGCTCCTCGACATCATTGTGAGCCTGATATGACGCGAACATCAGAGATACAGTCCCAGCGGCAGCTCGTGAGCCAAACCCTTGAGAACCGCAAGCGCGTGGTAAAGTTTGCGAACCAGGTGGCGAGCGGCGTGAAAGCTGCCCTGCCGAGCGACACCGTGGACGGTGGTACGATCGCGCGCTACAAGCAGACCCTGGAGCGCATCGACTCGTATACCACGACGATTCAGAGAACAAAAAGCTTGATGACTTTTCAGGATGACGTGCTGAGCCAGGCAAATGACCTGCTCATCCGCGCCAAGGAGATCGCGCAACAGGGCGCCAATGAGTCAGTGAATAGCGTGGCGCGGCAGCATCTTGCCGAGGAGGTGTACCAGATCCGGGATCACATGGCGAGCCTTGCCAATTCAACCTACCAGGGGCGCTTTGTGTACGGCGGTGTAGACGATGATGATCCCCCGTATGACGTGAGCTCGTATGCGGAGCCGGCCAGCGGGGGAGCCAGCAAGCGCTATGTTTTCGACGCCGAGCTAGGAACTGGCACGGCTCGCACGCTGGCGGTCACGGACGATCTCTCGATCTCAATCACCACCCCTGCAGACCAGGTGTTCGGGACGGCGATTGAGTCGCTGGAGCGTCTTGGGCGGGCGCTCGGCGGGTACAAGACCACTCCCGCCTCTGGGGCGCCCGACGGCGGTGGAGCCGCATACACCTTCCCCTCGGAGTACGACCAGCAAACGGCAGACATCCTCTCGACGATAAACCAGCTTAATGACGCCCGTGACAACGACATCCTTCCCGAGCGGGTGAGCGTGGGCGGGCGCTTGCGCCGGCTTGAGACGGGGGAGTCTCTCCTTGCCCTGACAAAGAATAGCGCCCTGGAGGTCCTCTCCAGGATACAGGACGCCGATGAGACCGAGTCTGCGGCTAACCTGGCGCAGGCCCAGACAGCGTTGCAGGCCTCGTACTCGGTGACCGCCAAGGTGCTGCGCATGACTATCCTCGACTACATCTAGCCCGCGCGGCAGGCAGGTTTTGACATCTCTGCCCGGAAGGTGAATGCTCTCCCCAGAGCAGTAGGACCGGGAGGGGAGCAATGGCAGCAGGGGAGCTTTTTGACAAGCGGCAGGCACTTTGGCGGGCGGCTTTCACGGAGGCGCAGCCGTACGCGGAGTTTCTCGAATCGGCAGCTGCCGCCCACCGATCGCGTTGGGCCGACAGCCTGAGCCGTCTCGCCCTCACTCCAAGCCAGCGAGGGGCCGTTGCTGGCTTCACCAGAAAAGTAAATGTCTTGGTGCTCGCCGGCACATGGTGTGGTGATTGCGCCAGGCAGTGCCCGATGATGTTCCGCATCGCTGAAGCGTCTAGCTGTGTCGACCTGCGCTTCATGGACAATCAGGCGAATCCAGAGCTTCGGGATGAAGTAAGGGTGCATGGCGCGGCCCGTGTGCCAGCAGCGGTTTTTCTCTCAGAAGACATGCTTGAGGTTTCAAGGGGCGTAGACAGGACCCTCTCAGCCTACCGGCGGAAGGCGCGGGCGGAGCTTGGGGCTGCGTGTGACGCGGGGATCGTGCCGCCGGCCCCGGAAGAGCTGGCGCAGGAGATTCAGGAGTGGGTTGATCTCTTTGAGCGTGCACACCTGCTGCTGCGGGTATCGCCTTTCTTGCGAAGGCGCCACAACGATTAGGCCCAACATGGAAAAGCGCGTCGTCCTCATCCCGGTATACAACGAGGAAGAGCACATTGAGGGGCTTTTAGAAAGGCTGCGGGAGGTGTACTCCGGGCACGTGCTCTTTGTTGATGACGGCTCGGTTGACTGCTCGCCGAGCCTGCTTCGCAAGCTCGAGGGGGAGAGCACCCGTATTGTCATGCAGCCAGAGAATCGGGGGTACGGCGCGGCGCTGCTTCGGGGATTTGCGGAGGTGATTGAGGGCGGCTACACGCATGTCATCACCATGGACTCGGACGGACAGCACCGCCCCGATTGGGTGCCGACGTTCTTTGCTGAGCTGGAGAAGGGCTGGGATATCGTCTCGGGCAGCCGATACCGAAAAGAGATCGACGGAAATGGTGCCGCCCCGCCAGATCGGAGGGAGATCAACGCCGTTATTACGGGGCTCATCAACGAGGTGACGGGGTTTGGAATCACCGACGCGTTCTGCGGATTCAAGGCCTACCGGGTGGCTGCCCTCTCCCGGCTGCAGCTCTCCGAAGCTGGGTACTCGATGCCGCTGCAGCTATGGATCCAGGCGAAGGTCCTTGGGCTCTCGGTGACGGAGCTTCCTGTCTCGCGCATCTACGACGATCCGAACCGCACGTTCGGTGGCGGGCTTGATGATCCAAAGGTGCGTCTGGCGCTGTACCGCGGCACGATTGAGAGGGAGCGAAAGCGATGGAACGTGTAGCGCTCGTAGTCGCTCCCCATCCGGATGATGCCGAGATCGGGATGGGCGGAACGATAGCCTCGCTGCTGGCGGAGGGAGCCAGGGTAGTTGTGCTTGACCTCTCAGATGGCGAGCCGACACCGCACGGCTCGCCAGAGGTCCGCGCGCGGGAGACGGCTGCGGCATCCGAGACGCTTGGAATCGTCGAGCGCCGGAATCTTGGGCTTCCAAACAGGGAGATCTTCGACTCGGTTGAGGCCCGAAAGCTGCTGGCGGGCGTGATTCGTGAGGTTCGGCCGGGGGTGCTCTTTGCGCCCTACTGGGAGGATGCTCACCCAGATCATGTTGAGGCGAGCAAGCTCTCCGACGCAGCCCGCTTTTACGGGAAGTTTGTGAAGGGGGAGCTCGCCAACACCCCTTGGTATCCGCGCAGGCAGCTCTACTATTTCTCAACGCACCTCAAGGTGCGCGTCAGCCCCTCGTTTGTCTTTGACATCTCCAAGTTCCTCGGCGCAAAGGTGGAGGCGCTTCGAGCGTACCAGTCGCAGTTTGTTGACAACCCCCGAAACGCGGGGCGGATTGAGGAGATCCGGCTTGAGGCGCAGTACTGGGGAGCGCAGATCGGCACCGAGGCCGGGGAGCCTTTTGTAAGCCGAGAGCCGGTGCGTGTGGGGGATTCGGGCGCCCTCTTTTGCCTCTAGCTGGCCCGCTCCGCTCCAGTTGGGCGCTGTTTTCGGCGCAATGCGGCTCGGAATGCCGTGACGCCCAGCCGATGCCGTGGTACTTTTTTGCAGGGTCGGCTGTGCCGCCGGCATCAGGGCAGATTGGAGCATGCAAGGACATCATCACAGCGTCATCGAGGAGTTCCCGGAGCTTCGGGAGAGGATCCACGCGCTGAAAGTGGAGAGCTCCCACTTCAAGGGCCTAGCTGCCCAGTGGGAGGAGAGCGACAAGCAGATCGCCCGTGCTGAGTCCCGGATCGACCTTATGTCGCCCGAAGAAGAGGAGAAGCTACGAAAGACTCGTCTCGCCCTCAAGGATGAGATGTACCGGATGCTGACCGCAACGAGGTAGCGGATCTGCGTTAGGCAGCACCCTTAAACTGAGTAAGGCCTTAAGAGTCTGCGCAGGCAGCGTTTGGGCCCGCCTGATCTGAGCTCCATGAGCACGAGCGCTAACTGTCCTGGCCTGGTAGCCATCCCGCCGTCAGCTTCGTGGGGCGGCGTGCTTTCGCATAACCTGTCTCGGCCGGTTTCTTTGCTGCTCGGTGTGAGGCGGGAGGAGATCCGCGCGCAGCTCGTTGAGGCAGCAAGGGCACATACCGAGAAGCTGGTCGTTGAGGCGGGACAGAGAGGAATTCCTGTTCCTCGATGCCAAACACCCCCAGCGTTGGGCGCGCCGATTGTGATGACGGGCCACCAGCCCGTGCTCTATCATCCCGGGCTGCTCTTTAAGGAGCAGATGCTGATGAGCTTCGCCGGCGCCGCTTCCGCCCTGCCGATGAGCGTCACCATCGACCTCGATCAGGGGGATGGCGGGAGCTTTCTTGCGCCGTGCATACACGATGGCGCGCTGCTTCTGCGCCAGCGGAGCGTCGCAGCGCAGGGAGGCGGGATGTTCCGCGACCAGCATGTGGCGGATGAGGGGCGCCTCAGGGAGATTTTTGGGCAGGTGTCTGCAGATCTTGAGGCGAGCAGCCTGTTTCACCTCGTTGCTCCGGTAAGGGGGGTGGCGGATCTCTACCTGCGGCTGCAGGGCATGCCGATACCGCAAGCGCACTCGATCGCCCGGCGGGCGATATGCGGCCACAGCCACCTAGAGATTCCGCTATCTGGGCTCATCGAGCTTCCGGCTGCGCGCGCATTCCTCGCGGCGATTGTCTCTGCGGGCCGGGGCTTCTCAGAGGCCTACAACTCGGCGCTTGATGCCTATCGCGCGGCACATCGAATAAGGAACGCGGCAAACCCCTTCCCAAACATGAAGCTTGCAGCCGAGAGCTGGGAGCTGCCGCTGTGGCGTTTTGGCCGCGAGGGGCGGCTTCCGGTTTTTGGCCCGGGGGAAACGGGCACGGTGGGCAGCATCGCTCCCCGGGGCAGCATAGTGACGCTTCTTCTTCGGGGGCTCTGCTCTGACCTATTCATTCACGGGCTCGGGGGAGGGACGTACGATCCCTTTGTTTCTGATTTTGCGCGCTCGTTCCTCTCCCAAGAGCTTCCTTCCTTTGTGGTCGCATCGCGCACACGCCACCTCTTTCCTGCTCGTGTCGCGGAGCTTGAGAGAGATCTGGAAATGCGCTCGCGCCTGAGGGAAGTTGTGTCGCATCCGCGCCGTTTTCTCGGCCAGCAGCTGTTCACTGCCGCTGAGGAGCGGCGGATCGTAGCCGCTGCGGCGGAGCGCGAGGGGCTCATCGGGCAGCTCCATAGCGCGGAGAGCGATGCACAGCGCAGCTCGATATCGCACGAGCTCAACGAGATCAATCGCGCCCTCCGGGGGGTGCTCCAGGAGACAGGGCTCTATAGGCGGCTGCATGCGCAGGATGTGACTCAAGCGGCCCTAGACCGGTGGCGCTGCCGAGAGCTCCCGTTTTTCTTCTTTGACTGTGGCACACCCTGACGGGCAGCTGTCCTGTGCGGCGCCCTAGCGCAGGAGCCGCAGCAAGTCCCGGTCTGGCTCTGAGATGCTGCAGCTTCCGACGGAAAAGTGGGCCATGTCCCGGGCAGAGCGGGCCTGGGCAGCGCTGATAGAGAGCTCGCCAAATGAGAGATCGTCCGCGAGGCCAATCTCGCCAATCGAGTCGTTTGCCAATAGCCGCGCCAGCTGCCGTTCGGCAGCGCGCTCGCCGAGCGCCCGGCGAAGCAGCACCGCTGCAGCAAGGTTGAGGAACCCCATCGGGTACTCATGAATCCCCGGCTCAACGACGGGATGGTGAAATCCTCCCGTCACCTTAAAGGGGAGCCTTGCGTCAGCGGCCACAGCGATTGCGCGGGCGAGCCTCTCTGGGCCGATCGCGGCTGGGCCAGTACAGCGGCACTTGATCGCCACTGGGAAGGCTGCGGCGGAGGCTGTGCGGGCAGCTGCAGCGAGGGACAGTTCCCAGTCGCGCACTGAGAGGTCCGGCTCAAGGGCCAGGAGAGCCCCAGATGTGGCGCAAAACCGCCCAAGAAGGGCGACAGCCTCGGGGCCGGTTTCGGGGGAAACTTTGGCCTCAATAGAGACCAGCGACAGGAGCGAGGATATTCGCGCGCGCGCTTCCTCGGCAAATTCCGCCACCTTGTCGAGGGGAGCCGAGGCCAGCAAACAGACTCGCACGGGACGCCCGAAGCCGAGGGGAAAGCTGTCCGCCTTGTCTGCGAGGAGGCGCGTGTGCTCCATATCAAGCACGAGGTCGGCGCCCACCATCCAAGGCCGCTGAAGCGCCTCCGCAAAAGACAGGCTCTCACGCAGCGCGTCATCAAACGAGAGGGATGCGGGGGGAAACATGCCTGCGTAGTCAAACAGGCTGGCGATGAGGGCATCGAGCGCGCTGGATGTGTCACGGCGAATCATCGTTGTACCTGCCGAACTTTCTGGTCGATAGAGCCGAACAGGCTGCAGTTCCCCTTCCGGACGCAGATCGTCACGTGGTCCCCGTCTTTGAGGTACTTGGTAGAGACCGAGCCACA
>JAFMJG010000201.1 GCA_017853605.1 bacterium | reverse complement strand
CCCTCAACCGACTGCCAATCCTCTGCCGCCGTGGTCTGCACCTGCTCACGGATGTTGGCGATGAGCCGCTCCACCGAGTCGTTAAAGTCTCGTCGGAGAGACTCTCGATACTGGCGAACCGCAACTTGAACCTCTACGTACAGCTGCTGCGCTATGCTCCCCTCCGCCAGGACTTGGAGGCTCTTAGCCGTTGCCTGGGCTCCCCGGAATCCGGGATCGAGGATCATTTTTGGCGTCCAGCCACGGGGACGAAGCTCCACCAGGTACTTGGGAACCCCCGACTCAACAAAACTATACCCCCCCGCAAAGAAGTTGCTGACTATTGGCGTTGAGCAGCGCAGGACTAGCACCCCCGTTTTGGTGTCAGTGCAAAAGAGCTGCTCCCATGTTTCTTGCGCACGCTGGTACTTCTTGGTTGAGTCCAGCTCCTCTCCTCCCTGCTCCCAACGATCCGCCGGAGTGCTCGCCAACGTCGCTTTTATCTTCTCAAGCAGGCCTCCACCAGTCTTGGCACCTTCTGGAGCTGCACCCTTCTCTTTGCCGTCGCCTTCCCCGTCCTTCATACTCTCTCCATTGTAGAGGGACCTGTCCCCCAGTTCAACGAGGCTTTAAAACACAGAAGCCAGGCACGCTTAGGCAAGTCTTTCAGAGGGGCTCCCAACCTTACGGCGCTGACCGGTCAGTCGGTGGCACGAGTATCTCGCGCGGCTTTACCCCGTCCATTTTGCCCACCAGCCCCTCCCGCTCCATCATCTCTATGATGCGGGCTGCCCGGTTGTAGCCTATCCTGAACGTTCGCTGAATCATGGACGTTGACGCTTGCCCCTTGTCAAGAACAAGCTCCACAGCCTTGTCATAGAACGGATCTACTTCGTCTTCCCCGCCCCCTTCCATCGAGTTGCCATCGCCGGAGGCGCCGCTCTCTTCAGCGAGAGCCTTGTCACAAGCGGCGATAATGGCCTCATCGTATTGCGGCGAGCACTTTGCCTTTAGGGATCCGACTACTCGCTGAACTTCCTTGTCCTCAACAAACGCTCCGTGCACCCGCTTGAGGGGCACCGCGCCCGGGAGCATAAACAGCATGTCGCCCCGCCCCAGCAGCTTCTCAGCCCCCATCGAGTCAAGAATTGTGCGCGAATCAATCCTGCTCGACACGCGGAATGAAAGCCTTGCGGGGAAGTTGGCTTTTATCAGTCCCGTAATAACATCTACAGAGGGTCTCTGAGTGGCCACAATGAGGTGGATTCCTGCCGCCCGCGCTTTCTGCGCCAGCCGCGTTATGAGGTCCTCAATTTCACGCCCGACAGAGAGCATGAGATCGGCTAGCTCGTCGATGACGATCACGATCTTTGGCAACGGCTTGAGCTGCTCCGGCGCAACCGGCTCCGGCCCCTCTTGCTCCAGGCTGCCCTCCTCCCCTGGGGCAGAAGCTCCCTCCCCAGCCTGTGGCTGGTCCGTCCCCACCAGAAGCTCCAGCTGTTCCGAGGCTGGGGAGACTCCCGCTGCTTCGTCCTCGGCAGGGACCTCCCCCGACACCAGGCGATTGTAGCCGTCTATATTGCGCACGCCGAAACGCTGCATGTACCGATAACGGCGCTCCATCTCCTTCACAGCCCACGACAGCACCGCCTTCGCCTGGCGGGGGTCGGTGACAACCGGCACCCGGAGATGGGGGATGCCGTCGTACACGCTAAGCTCAAGGACTTTTGGGTCAATGAGGATCAAGCCAAGCTCTGACGGGTGCGCTCGATAAAGCAGGCTGAGGAGGAGTGCGTTAATGCACACCGATTTTCCGGTGCCGGTGGCTCCAGCCATGAGCAGATGCGGCATCGTCGCGATATCAACAACCACCGCATCCCCATAGGTGTCCTTTCCAAGTGGAACGCTCAAAATTGACTCGGATGTCGCAAAAGCCGAGCTTTCGAGGCAGTCCCTGAGGCGAACTATGGCCCGATTCTTGTTGGGGACCTCAATGCCAACTGTGCCCCGCTTCGGTATGGGCGCGATAATTCGGATGCTGCTCGCCTTAAGGCTCATGGCAAGATCATCCTGAAGAGCCGCAATCCGGCCGACCTTGACGCCGGGTGCTGGCTCGAACTCAAAGAGAGTTATCACCGGCCCGGGGTGAACCTGAGTGACCCGCCCGGCGATATTGAAGTCCCTGAGCTTCGTCTCAATCTGCTCAGCTTTTTGCCGGAGCTCGTCATCATCCTCTCCATGTGCCGAACCGTCCTCCCGAGCCAGCAGCTTGAGGTCCGGAGTTACGTAGTCGCTAAATTCCGGCGCAGCTTGCGGTGCCACATCCTTTTCCGGCTTCGGCTTCTTCTCCGCGGGAACCCGGAGCGAAAATACTTGGCTCGGCTCGATCGGCTTTGGCTTTACGATTATCGGCTCGATCCTGTCTGGAGGCTGAAGCCGCACGGGCGGCGACGGCTTGCTGCCGTCAGCGTCCTCTTGGGAAGGCTCATTCGCGGCTGCGCTCTTGCGCACCTTCGGCCTGGAGCTGTCGGCAATAACAACCTCTTTCTCAAAGCTGCGCGACTTGAACAGTGCCGCTGATGAATGGGCCAGGGCAATCGACGCCGACACAAGAGCTTTTGAGAGGGCCAGAAGCTGCATACAAGCGGCTCTAGGCAGCCTCCAGCAGATCCAGGTTAGCAACACCTGTCCGCCCACTCTGATTCCGTGCGCCACGTCGCCAACCGAGCGCTGGAGGAGGATCGCCGCGCTCACCGCCATAAGCAAGCAGAGAACGATCAGCGCGCCCCCCGCCCCAAGATTTCGGAAAAGGCAGCTAAAAACCGCTTTGCCTATCGAGCCCGAAGCAACCTCTCCTCCGAACAGAGCGAGGAGCCCTGTAGTAGCTGAGACAAGAGCAGCCCCTGACAAGAAGACCACTGCCGGCGAGTATCGTCGCGGACGGTCGGGGTCTGCTGAACGGAAGAAAGCCAGCCAAAGCAGCCCTACCACCGGAAGGACTGCGGCCAACCCCAGAGAGCCGAAGAGCAGCGTGGCAACGACGTGCCCCGAGGGGCCCATAATATTGCCGTGCGGACTTAGGTCCGCTCCCGAAAACCTGAGGTAGCCGAATGAGAGGATACTGAGTAGGAGGAGGATGCCGCC
>JAFMJG010000089.1 GCA_017853605.1 bacterium | reverse complement strand
GAGCGCTTCCTTGCCAAGGAAGAGGCCGAGGGTTCGAATCCCTTCACCCGCTCCAAGCTAGCCGCAACGGCGGCAGGCTCATATGGTTTTAGCTGCAGTCGGTTGGTGTTCTCTCCCCCAGCGGGATGTGGTGCTGGGGCCGTGGGGACGGTTGCGGGTGTAACTCAGTTGGTAGAGTACTTGCTTCCCAAGCAAGATGCCGCGGGTTCGAGCCCCGTCGCCCGCTCCAATTTCCTCCCCTCGTATCGCCCTATCTTCCCCCTCTTTCAGTCCCTGGTGCCGCCTGCGCGGTTGAGTAGCACCAGGTTGGCTGCGCCACGCGGCCCCTCGGGCTCCGATGGACGAGGATGGCAGGGTGCTTTTGTGTCTTCACGGCAGAGCTGATCGAGCTGCACCGCATCGCTTTGGCTCGTCGTCGAGGTAGGGCCCTGCGATTAAATAACCTTGTGAGGTTTAACCGAAAAGCCGAGATGCAGCGCGAGGACGCGGGCTCTATTCAAGCTTGCTCGCGATTCTCAAGGCCAGCAGCACGACAATAAAGCTCACTGCGACCTGAAATCGCTGGAAGAGCAGCACGCTTTCCGTCAGCTCTCCCGAGCATTTGATCCACGCGAGCCACGCGGCTGCCATCCATAGGATTAACGCCACGTTCAGGATCCAAAAAGAGAAGTAGCCCAACAGTCCAAAAAATCTCTGCAGACTCATTAGAACCTCCTTAAAAAATGGACAATCTCAAGGCCTTTCCCCGGAGACGATGCCAGATGCGAAGACAGCGGCACAAATGTAATACGGGCGATGGTGCTAAGCAAAACACGGGGCAAACGTGGGCGTTTTGGCCCTTTACTGGTCGTTTGCTAGCGTTCCTGGCGTTCCGAGCTGGAAAGCAGCCGAGGCTGCCCCAAGGGATGGAAAGGAGAGCGAAGGTTCTGCGGCTCGGATGATCTTTTTTGCCACGTCCTGCCAGTCAAAGTTTCGATGTGACCAGGCCAGGGCAGCTTCCGACATGACGTGCAGCCGTTGGGGATCTGAAATGAGCTCGCGCAGGGTTTGTGTGAGAGCCTCCTCTGAAACGGTGTCGATGATGACGCCGGTGCTGTTGTGGGCGATGCCTTCCGGCAGGCCGCCAACGCGAAAAGCCGCCACAGGGCAGCCACAGGCCTGTGCCTCAAGAGAGGTGAGAGGATAGGGATCAAACCAGATCGACGGCACGACACAGATTCCTGCTCTCCCCATGGCTTGAGCGATTCGTGATTGTGTAGCCTTGCCGTGAAAATGAACCCCCGGCACCGCTGCCATAATCCCCGGGAGATCGAGGTAGTCATCTCGGGACCAGAGCGACGCACTGCCAAATATGTCGATCTCAAGGTCCGGGAACGCCGGAAGCAAGGTAACGAATGAGCCTAGCAGGAGGTGCAGCCCTTTGTCCGGCACGAGAGCTCCAGAAAACACGAGACGCCGAGGGTTGTGGAGCTCCGGCTGAACGGGGCGAAAGATCTCAAAGTCCACTCCGTTGTGAATGACGCTCAACAGCTTTGGGGGGATCCCCTCAAGCGCCAGCTTCTCTCTTTGAGCTTCAGAAACGCACAGAACGTGGTCGCACATGTGCTCCAGCACATCTGGCTTGAGTCCGGAATCTCCGGCGCTTCTATCGTGAGTCACAAGGAGCCGTCTGATGCACTGGGTGTGCCGCCTCGACAACATGAGCGCAAACGACTTGCCCGCAGCCACGAGAACGTAGCGTCCCTGGGAATCGGCCCAATCGAGAGCCGATTCGACCCGGTACTCGGCTCCCAAGTCAAAGAACTCGACGCCGCGGTCTATGGCAACCGGCTCCTTCAGCCTGGCAGCGAGGCAGACCCGCCGTCCCGCCTTTGCCAGGGCGCGAGCCTGGTTGAGGGACGCCATCTCGGCTCCGCTATTTGGGCCATGCACGTCGAGGTAGTGATCGCTGTGAACCAGGAGGTACAGCGGGCCCTGGCTCTTTTGGTAGGGTGTGTTGGTCATGTCGCGCAGCAAGGAGAGTCCCGTAGTCTAACCCGTTAAGATGACGAGAAATGTCTCCTGGTTTCTGGAACATTTGGCGCATTGAGGCGGTTAAGTGCCTGTGTCCGCGACATTTTTGTGGAAGCCGCACCTGCGGATCATCCATCCTAAAGGGCAGGTTAATGGGCAGCTTCCAGAGAACTGCTGGATAATCCATAAAAGGAAAGCTCGATATGGCCACGCCGCTCTCTCAGGAGCTAGCGCTCGCAGCGCCTCGTGTCAGCGTAGTTGTGCCGGTGTATAATAAAGCAGCCTTCGTCCGTGAGGCTATCGAGAGCGTTCTCGCCCAGGGGTGTGCCAACGTCGAGATCCTTGTGCGGGATGACGGCAGCAGTGATGCTTCCTGCGAAGCGGTCCAATCCTGCATCGACGCGAATCCAGAGGCAGCAATCCGTTTCTTTCGGGGCGAGAATCGAGGAGTCTCCTTTGGGCGCAACTTCCTCATCGAGAGGGCAGCCAGCCCAATTCTAGTGCTGCTGGACGCAGACGACCTTATGCTTCCGGGCTTCATCGACGCAGCCCTGGCCGTGATGCGATCGACAGGGGCCCGCATAGTGCACAGTGATGTTGAGGTCTTCGGCGTGCAGGAGACTCTCTGGAAGCCGCCGGCTTTTGATCCGTTTGCAATACGCTACGGCAACTGCTTGGCTTCCTTCTCAATGCTCGACCGCGAGCTGTGGCGCGCCGCAGGCGGGTTTAACGAAGGCTTGCCCTTCAATGAGGACTGGAGCTTTTTCATGCGCGCCAGCCTGGAGAGCCCATTGGTGCATCGCCTTGAGAAGCCCTTTTTTCGTTACCGGCAGACGGAGTCCGGACTGTATCACACCTTCATTTTTGGCAACTGGTCGCACAACCTTCACCTCGTCATGGCGGCAAATCCGGACCTGTATGCAGTGGAAGAGGTGCTCGAGGCTGTTCGCCGACTGCGAGAGATGCCGGCTCATTGGCCCGCCAAGTTTGTCGCCCTCAATGAGCGGCTTCCGTCCAACCCGATCCCGTACGTCGTGCGGGCCGTAGGAGCGCTCCGCGACGGTAATGTGGCCGCCGCCCGGCAGGTTCTTGAGCGCTCAATTCAGCTCTGCGGAAAGCATGAATGGCTCGCCCTCTGCATGCTGGCAGAGATTACCGAGAGCGCGGAGCCGCAGCTCGCCCTGCACCTATACCACCATGCCAGAATCCGCCGTCCGGACCTCACCCGCATTGTGAATAGCCGCATCGACCACCTGCTTGCGCACATGCGTGGGGGAGCAGCAGCCAATAAGCCGATGTAGCAGGAGCTGCTGCCTCCTCTGGCGCCTTCAGGCGCACGTGCTACACTCCCCTGGCATATCCTCGGGCTTCTTTCTTAAGGTGTCGTATGAAACATGCCGTTATTTTCGCCTTCTGCGTGGCGTTGGCCATGGGCGGGAGCCCCGCCGTAGCGCAGATGAAGGCATTTTCATGTCCGGCAGGGCAGCCGATCCAGGCGAAGCAGGCGGAGGCGATCCTGGCCAAGGTTCAGGAGCACTACTCGGGCATCGCGTCTCTCAGTGGCGCCTTTCGGCAAGAGTCGTACGTTGCCGCTCTTGATGAGGGCGAAGCCAGCTCAGGTGAGATGCTCTTCTCTAAGCCCGGGCGGATGCGCTGGACCTACACGAGCCCCCGAGAGCAGGAGGTCGTAATAAAAGGCAAAGAGCTCTGGTTCTACCAAGCCGACAAGCGCCAGGTTCTCATAGATGATGTGGGGAATGTGTTGCTCTCAAACCTGCCGGTAATGTTCATGATGGGCCTTGGAAATGTGTCCCGCGACTTCCAGCTCAATGGCGCGTGCAGGGGCGCGGACGGAGTAGTGCTCAATCTCGTTCCTAACAAGGCCCATGGGGCAGGCGGCGAAAGTGACGCTCTCGAGGGCTTCCAGCTGTTGGTTGACGAGGGCAAGGGCCTGCCCAAAGGCGCAAAAATAACCTCCCTTGGAGGCAATATCACAGCGATACTATTCACTAATTTGCGAGTTGGAGAGTCAGCGGCGTCCGACAGCCGATTTGTTTTAGACCTCCCAAAAGGTGTAGATGTAATGGATCGGCGCGTTAATTAGCGCGCACAGGCTAAGCGTGTAGTATGAAGTCTGCTCTATCGATCCTTCCAATCAACGACGGCCAAGGGGCGGCCAGCTGCGGTTCAGTGGCGGTGAACATAAATGAGCCGCAGCCGCTCGATGGCAGGGCGCAGTTTTGCGGCCGAGCAGCGGTGGTTACCTTGGGCTGCGCCAAGAACCAGGTGGACTCAGAGGTCATGATCGGGGTCCTGCGGAACTCCGGGTTCGAGATTGTCAATGACCTAAGCCGCGCTGATGTAGCGGTCGTGAATACCTGTGGGTTTCTGGAGAGCGCGGTGAAAGAGAGCGTTGACTGCGTGCTGGAGCTGTCCGAGCTGAAGCGGTCCGGCAGCCTTAGGAGGCTCTTGGTAGCGGGCTGCATGGTGGAGCGCTACAAGGGAGACATCCGCAAAGCGCTCCCAGAGGTGGATTCCTTCATCGCCTTGGATGGACTCTTGAGCGTGGGGCAGGCGGCGCTCGGCGCAGATGAGGAGCTTCGAGACGTGCTCCATGAAGGTTCCCGCCCGTATTTCTTGTATGACGACTCAATGCCTCGCCACCTCGCGTCCCGGCGTCATATGGCGTACGTCAAGGTCTCCGAAGGGTGCAATAGGCCCTGCGCTTTTTGCATCATTCCGCAGATTAGGGGCGCTATGCGCAGCAGGCCCGTGGACTCAATCGTTCGCGAGGTGAAGGCCCTGGGGGCCCAGGGGGTCAAGGAGATCAACCTCGTTGCCCAGGACCTGACCTCGTTTGGCTCAGACCGGGGCGAGCGGCTCGTGGATCTGCTTAGGGAGCTGGAGAGGGCAGCGGCTGCGCCGTGGGTTCGGCTGCTCTATGCGTATCCTGTAGGTGTTGATGACGAGCTGCTGTCTGCGATAGTCGAGCTGCCGTCGGTGTGCAACTACCTCGACGTGCCCCTGCAGCATGCAAGCGAAGGGGTCTTGAAGGCCATGAAGCGCCCCGTTGGGCGGTTCGGTTCCCGACGCTTCGTTGAGTTTGTCAGATCCGCAGCCCCGGAAATTCGGCTTCGCACGACGTTCATCGTGGGGTTTCCCGGCGAGACTGAGAAGGATGTCCAGGATCTCGAGAAGCTCGTCTCTGAGGGGCACTTTGAGAGCGTTGGCGTGTTTACGTATTCTCCCGAGCAGGGAACCCCGGCCGCGCAGATGGCCGAGCAGGTGCCTGAAAAAGAGAAGAGGGCGCGGCGCGACCGCATCATGCTTGCGCAGCAGAAGGTGCGAGTGGCCCGCAATGCTGACTACATCGGCAAGCAGCTTGATGTGCTGGTAGAGGGCCCCCACGAGGAGACTGAGATGCTGCTGTCGGCGCGAACCAGATTCCAGGCGCCAGAGGTGGATGGGGCTGTTCTTGTCAACGATGTTGCAGAGGGGATCGGAGAGGTTGCCGCAGGCCATCTCGGCAAGGTAGAGATCACGGATGTTTCAGGGTACGATCTAGTAGGGACGTTAGTGGCATGAGTGCTCCGCGCATCGGCATTTTCATTATCGCGTACAACGCGGTCAATCACCTCAACAAGACCATCGCCCGCATCCCGCCAGAGGTGTACGAGGCAGTCGAGGAGATCTTCGTAATTGACGACTGCAGTCAAGACAACTCCTACTATGCCGCCCTCGGCTACAAGGCTGAGTTCAACATCAACAAGCTCACAGTACACCGCAACCAGAAGAACCAAGGATACGGAGGTAACCAGAAAGTAGGGTACCAGTACGCCATGGATCGGGGCTTTGACATCGTGGCCCTCGTGCATGGCGATGGCCAGTATGCGCCCGAGGCATTGCCAATTCTTTTGGAGCCCCTTGTGAAGGGGGAGGCCGAGATGGTTTTTGGTTCTCGAATGTCAACTCGGGGTGCGGCGAGAAGGGGGGGCATGCCTCTCTACAAGTTTCTCGGCAACCGAATCCTGACAACGGTGCAGAATCGCCTCTCGGGCCTCACGTTATCCGAGTACCATTCAGGCTATCGTCTCTACTCGGTTGAGGCCCTTAAGCGCATTCCATTCGAGTCATTCACTAACACGTGGCATTTTGACACGCAGATAATACTCGCTATGGCAGAACGCAATTTTAGAATTGTGGAGCGGCCAATTCCAACCTACTACGGAGACGAAATCTGTCACGTGAACGGCATCCCGTATGCGTTTCATTGCCTTTCAACGACCTATCAGTTCTATCGGAACAGGAAGCGCAACGTGCTGAGCTATCCCGGGGCGATGGATATCCCGCGTATCGTGCGTTCTTGAGCCTCACGGCGACGTTACGCGCGGCCGCCATGCCCGAGCATTGAGCAGAATCACCGTTTCTTTTCGTTTCGCATTTTGCAGAAATTGAGTATATCCTCCCAGTTACTTGAAGTTTAGGAGATCTCGATGTCAGCATCAAAAAACCCGTACATTCTCGCGCTTAATGAGCTGGGGCAGTCGGTATGGTACGACAACCTGTCAAGGGATGTGCTTCGCTCAGGGGAGCTGCAGGCCCTGATCAACCAGGGAGTGTCTGGGCTAACGAGCAATCCAACCATCTTTAAGCAGGCGATCGCAGACACGTCAAATTATGACGACGACATGAAAGCGCCGGGGTGGGCCGAGCTTTCTACCGAGGCGCTCTGTGAGGAGCTGATGGTCAAGGATGTGGCTGCAGCCGCGGACCTTTTGCGCCCGATATACGATCAGACTGGCGCCGGAGACGGCTACGCAAGCATTGAGGTTTCCCCGTACCTGTCAGCAGACGCGAAAGGCACTGTAGATGCGGCAGCACGGCTGTGGAAGAAGCTTAACCGGCCGAACATCATGATCAAGATTCCGGCGACGCCAGAGTGCATTCCGGCGATTCAGGCGGTACTTGAGCAGGGCATCAACGTCAACGTGACCCTCATCTTTTCGACCCAAGTGTACGACCAGGTCGCCAACGCCTACATCTCGGCCCTTGAGGCCCGTGCGGCTCGAGGCGAGCCGATCAAAGGAGTGGCATCTGTTGCGAGCTTCTTTGTGTCTCGAGTTGACTCAAGCGTGGAGAAGGCCATCGATGGCTGCATCAAGTCAGGAAAAGCTTCGGAGGGCGACCGGGAGGCGTTTCTCGGGAGGGTGGGAGTTGCTAATTCCAAATTGGCCTACGCCAGCTTCGAGAAGCTCTTCGGAGGCGAGAGGTTTAGGCCCCTGCGGGACAAGGGCGGGCGGGTGCAGCGTCCGTTGTGGGCCAGCACCGGCACCAAGAACCCGGCGTTCAAGCCAGTCATGTACGTAGAGGAGCTGGCTGGGCGTGACACTGTAAACACCATGCCCCCAGCGACCGTGAAGGCGCTCATTGGCGGGGCAACAGTAGAGCCGCGACTCCATGCAGGCCTTGGTGAGGCGAAGGCGCTCGTGGCTAGGCTAGCCGCATTTGGGATCTCCTTTGACTCTCTTTTGAGGGACCTGCAGACAGCGGGAGTCAAGAGCTTCTCGGATTCATACGCCGAGCTCCTTGCTTCAATAGAGGCGAAGCGCAAGGCAATTTAAGGTACGTACGTTGACTACTGTTTTCAGTGGGGCGGGTGTGACGCAGTCAAAGGATGCAGACCAAGATTCACGGATAGTGCGCCCTCCAGCAACGCTGCTGGTGATCTTTGGGGCCAGCGGAGACCTCACCTCGAGGAAGCTCATTCCGGCGCTGTGCAACCTGGCGGAGGACCAGTACCTTCCCGAAAACTTCATCGTGATCGGATCCTCTCGCTCCAAGCTTAGTGACGAGGAGTTTCGGTCGAAAGTGTACGAGGGGGTGAAGAAATACTCCCGACGGCCGATCAGCCCGGGCGTATGGGAGCGATTCTCGCGCAACCTGCACTACCAGCCATGCAACGGCGAAGTGATCGCAGACTTCGAGGCCCTAAAGCACCGGATGGAGTCGCTCTGCTCGCAGTTTAGCCAGCAGTTCAACTACGTGTACTACCTGGCCATGGCTCCCCAGTTCTTTGGCCCGATAGCTTGCAACTTGAAAGAGGTTGGCCTTATTGAAGATTTCGGAAAGTCGAGCCGCCGGACGTCAGTGGTGGTCGAAAAGCCGTTTGGCCACGATCTAGCCTCTGCGCGGGAGCTCAACAACGTTATCCGAAAGAGCCTCGCCGAGGAGCAGATCTACAGAATTGATCACTACCTGGGCAAGGAGACAGTCCAGAACATCTTGGTCTTCCGATTCGCCAACGGCATTTTCGAGCCGCTGTGGAACCGCAAGTACGTTGATCACATCCAGATCTCGGTGTGTGAGGATATCGGGATAGGCAACCGTGCTGCCTACTTCGACCAGAACGGCATCTTGAGGGATATCGTTCAAAATCACGTGCTCCAGATGCTGGCGCTGCTCTGCATCGAGCCGCCGATATCGCTAAGTGATGCAGACAGCATTCGTGACGAGAAGGCTAAAGTCCTCCGGTCCATCAAGCGCATGACGCCGCTTGAGGTGAAGCGCAACACGGTGCGGGCGCAGTATGCCCCGGGCAAGATCCTCGGGGAGGACGTAGTTGGCTACCGCCAGGAAAACGGCGTGTCTCCAGCTTCCTCCACTGACACGTTTGTTGCGCTCAAGCTTGAGATAGACAATTGGCGGTGGAGCGGAGTCCCCATCTACATACGGGCTGGCAAGCGGCTTCCAAAGCGGATTACGGAGATCACGATTTTTTTCAACAAGGCGCCTGACTCCCTCTTCAAGGGCCGAAACGTCGGTGAGCTGGAGCACAATGTTCTTTCGATCCAGGTCCAGCCTCGGGAAGGGATGTCGCTCCGCATCAGCTCGAAGCCACCTGGGCCCCGGCTCCGAGTTCGCCCAGTCGAGATGGACTTTACGTATGACAGCTCCTTCGGAGTGGCGTCACCAGAGGCGTACGAGCGGCTGCTGCTCGATGTCATGAAGGGGGATCCCACGCTGTTCACCCGCAATGACGAGATCGAGGAGTCATGGGATCTTCTCGCGCCGATCTTCGAGACCTGGAGCTCGGCGGAGGCCCCTCCGGTGCTTCAGTATGCGGCAGGCACCTGGGGACCTCCCGAGGCGGATGATCTTCTTCGTCCGATGGGGCACTCGTGGCGGAAGCTGTAGCAGCATGGCTCCGATGAAGAGGACTGCCGGTGCTTAAGCTGACCCTCTCCGAAAAGAGCGAGAGCTTTCGCCAGTCCTTCCGGGAGTGGCTATCAAAGAATCCGCCGCCGCGCGCCCCTACTGAGACCTCTCTCGGGGAGTTTGAGCGGGTGGGACGGGCATGGCAACGCAAGCTGGCCGAGGGGAGGTGGATCGGATCCCACTGGCCGGCCGAATATGGTGGCCGAGGCTTGTCGCTCGTTGAAGAGGCCGTGATTCAGGAGGAGCTTGTCCGAGCCGCAGCGCCGCAGGTGCTTGGGCTCTTCGGCCTGACTATGGTTGGGCCGGTTCTCATTTCCCACGGAACAAAGGACCAGCAGGAGCGGTTTCTCGCCCGAATACTTTTGGGCGAGGACATATGGTGCCAGGGCTTCTCGGAGCCATCCGCTGGCAGTGACCTTGCAGCGGTTCGCTGCAGGGCGACGAGAGTTGACGGCGGCTTGCGGCTCAAGGGCCAAAAGATCTGGACGAGCTTCGCCCACATTGCGGACTGGTGCTTTGTGCTGTGCCGCACGGCAGATATGCCCTCGAAGCATGAGGGCCTCACGTACCTCCTCGTGGACATGAGATCTTCCGGCATTACAACGCGGCCGCTCCGGCAGGCGAGCGGAGACCGCGAATTTAATGAGGTCTTCTTTGATGACGTGCTCGTGCCGGATCACAATGTGGTTGGCAAAGAGGGGGACGGATGGAGAATCGCGATCTCAACCCTGATGTTTGAGAGGGTAGTCCTCACCTTCGCCCGCCAGCTTCAGTCAGAGGTCGCCCTTAACCACATGGTAAGGGAGTATGGAGGGGTGGCTAAGGGCGCCCAGAAAGTGGAGCTTGCGCGGTCTGTCACGTCTGCCTGCGCCACACGCGCGATGTCATACGAGCACCTGCTCGCCTATTCACATGGGGCGTCTCCTGGGCCGGAGGGCTCGCTCGACAAGCTCCTCTGGAGCGAGTCATTTCAGCGGCTTTGCAAGCTAGGCATGTTTCTTGAGGGAGCAGGGGCAGCGCTTGGGGAGGAGCGCGGCAAGGCCGCGCATGCGGTGCACCGCTACCTCTACTCCCGGGGCCGGACGATTGCCGCTGGAACGTCTGAAATCCAGCGCTCGATTATTGCGGAGCGAATTTTGGGGCTGCCGCGGCTTCGGTACAGCAAAGCGTGAGGGGCATCGCCTGTGATGGTGGGGAAGCGGCCCTCACAAGCGGGAGTTCTGGAGCGCAATCGGGCGGGCAGGCTCGCTGTGTTGATCGTCCTTGTGATGGCGATTGCAGGGGCTATTGGCTCGTGTGCCGCGGCGATCCAGGGCTACGAGAAGGGCTCGAGCGACGGTGCTGGCGACCTAAGCCGCGAACTGCATGTTGCTCGCGCTTCGGCTAGCCGAGCCGGTCGCTGATGGCGTCGGCACCCTCGTGCCACAGGTCCTTGTGGATCTCCTGGGTCAGCGCCCGGTCCAGGGCTGGAGGAAGGAGTGGCCGAAGAATGCCAAGCAGCCGCGGCTCTGCCGCCATCACCAGGCGATCCACGCGGCGGGCGGCAAAATCATGCTCAATCTTGGCGAAGATGCTGCGGTAAAATGCCCTCAGCAACCGCTCACGAGGCTCCTCCTCGCTGGAATATGCCTGTTGGGCGCGGAAGCGGTTATCCGTGCTGGCTCCGTGCTTGTCGCTGTTGATATCTCCGTTCTTCAGGCGCCCGGCGGGGTTGCCGACCTCCCACTCTAGGGCAAGTTTCCCTTGGCCGTTGCGGCTAAACAGCCGAGCCTGATCCCTGCTTGCTATAATTACCCAGGTGGTGAGCATACGAGAGGCATGTTGCCTCGTGGCCGAGCAGATCGGGACTGATGGCGGACAGGCTGCGCCACCTGCTGACCCGAGGGGGAGGCCCAGCTTGGCTCAAAAAAGGAATCAGGCGTGGCAGGGAAAATGAGTGAGGGGGGTGACGCCAAAAAAACCTATTCCGATAGGAATAGCTGGAGCCACTCCCTCTCGGTTTACTTGACCAAGTCCCTAGCTCGGGCCAGTAGTTGGTCCGACTTGCGCTTGGCCTCAACCAACTTTCTCCATTTCAAGTCGAGCCGCTCGAATCTCTCCAAAAGGGCTTCGATTCGCTCGCTCACCTTCTTTTCTCGCGACCGTTGCGTTCGCTCCGCCGACTCTACAAGGAGCTGTTGAGCCTTTTTCCAAAGCTCTCCAAGCTTCTTGAGCTCGAACTGCGCAAACTCGAGTCTGTTTTGGGTAAGCCCAAGCTTCTCTTGAAGCTGATTTAAGCTGCTCGTTATCTCTGAATTTTGCAGCTGAAAAGCCTCAAAGTAGTCCCTTGCCCTTTCGAGGCAACTTGCCGAGCAAGCCTCCCCGGGTTGAGCACGAGAACCCTCACAGACGGGGCACGGGGCCGAAGAGTCACGGGGTTCGATCCGCGTATCGGGTATCCGCATAGCTTTCTCCCTCCGTTTAAAAACCTCTGACGTCACCTCTCCCGCGCCGATCGGAGCCATCCGACCCGCGACGAAGGGGCAACTCCCTGCGACTACCCAAATCTAGACGATGTTCGAAACCCGGAAGCTAACCGAGGTTGTAGCAGAACATCGTGTAAAACACACCTCTCGCTCGGTAAAGTGATGCTTTAAAATCTGGCATTTTGGGGCTGAAAGCCACAGTATCGCCCTAGCGGAGGGTTTCCTCGGCCTGGCGGGAGGGATGTCGGGTCTAACTCGTTCAACTGGGAGCTTACAAATGGTTATAACCATACACCGCAAGGCTTCCCCCGTTGCTGAGCCCTCCCTGCTGTTTAGCTTTCCCCGGCAGGGGATACGTACAGACTGGAAGCAATCAGCTCTCTCCGGTGCTTTTGAGTGGGTCTTTGTCCAAGACCCAAAATTCCTGTGGTTTGTCTGCCGGGTCCCGGAACGGCCCGACTACGATGGTTCGCTTAAGAGGGGGGATTTCGTCGAAGGCCTCTGGGAGCGCGATGTTGCCGAGTTCTTTGTGCGGGAGCCCTCGGGGAGATACCAAGAGTTTAACATCAGTCCTGCGGGTGCCTGGTGGACTACGGTACTTACCTCCTACCGGACCCGATCTGCGATATCCCCGTCGGTGTCGGGAGTCGTTATTGAGACGCGCGGGACGGAACGGGACTGGGTCGCTGTTCTTGGAGTGCCTCTCGAGAGTCTCGCCGTTGGAGTGGACTGTGGCTCCTCGATGCATGTTTCGGCTATTGCGCACCGCCCGTCGGCAAGATTCCTTTCATCGAAACCGGTTCCGACGATAGAGCCGGATTTTCACGATCAGAGGTGTTTTTCGCCTGTTTCGATACTCGTTGAGTCCTGAAAGTGCGCCTAAAAGCCCAATTGTCATTTAAAATCAGGCCTTTGAGCAGGAGTTATCGGGGGGAGGGAGAGTTGAACCGGCTAACCCTGTATGGTAAGCTCTCGCCAACTCCAGCGGGTTCCTCGCTGGGCAGCTGAGCTCTCTCGGTTGCAACGTTATCCTGATAACACGCTAGTTTCTCAGGGTCACGCTAACGGTGGCAGCGCATGGGCTACGTCCAGTGATGAGCTGTCGTAGTGCTAGTGCGGCACGCCGGGGAGAGAGCAGAAGCTTTTTGAACGGGCGGCTTTTAAGGTCGAGGAGTGCATGACATCGGCAGTTTCGCAATCTCCAGACAGGTCTGTATGGGATGAGATCAGCCGGATTGCAGCGGAAGAGGGGGTTCTCCTCTTTGACATGGACCTTCCGGGAGGCGGAGGCGATCTGCCGAGCGGGGGAGTCTTGCGCGTGTATATCACTCGCCCAAAGGCTGCCAACTCGGCAGCCATGGCTGCGCCCGTTGAGCCAGTTGAGGAGGGGCAGGTTCCCCAGCGGGGTGGGGTTTCGTTTGAGGATTGCACTCGGGTGGCCAAGCGGATCCTGGATGTCGATGAGACAACCGGGCTGATACCGGATGGCTGCCTCTTAGAGGTCTCCAGCCCCGGAGTGAATCGCAGGCTGCGCCGAGAGGAGCACTTCGCAGGCGCCGTTGGGGAGCGCGTCCGGGTCAAGTTTCGGGACCCGACGGGGTCATTCCGAGTGGTCACGGGTTGTCTCATGGAGGCCAACGGCAGCCAGGTCAAGCTAGAGGTGGAGGGGCACGGCGAAGAGCTGCCCATCGATGTTGCGAGCATCAAGGAGGCGCGCGTCGATTTTAAATTTTAGGGCGACCGGCGGAGCCACAAGGGCCGCCGGACGAGCCAATTGAAAAGATGAGGTAATAGTATGTCATCAAACTTCGATCTGAACGCCATCTTGAGCCAAATGGGCCGAGACAAGGGCATTGATAAGCAGGTGCTGATAGAGGCAGTTGAGTCGGCGATGCTGTCTGCGGCCCGCAAGCACTTCGGCCACAACCTCAACCTCGAGACCAAGCTCAACGAGGAGACCGGCGAGATCGAGGTCGTCCAGTTTAAGGTCGTGGTCGAGCAGGTAGAGGATGGGGACACGCAGATCTCCGTCGCTGAGGCACGGGAGACGGTAGACCCCGATGCTATGGTGGGCGATGAGCTCGGCAAAAAGCTCGATACAGAGGTGCTTGGCCGTATTGCCGCGCAGACCGCCAAGCAGGTCATCATGCAGAAGGTGCGCGATGCCGAGCGCGG
>JAFMJG010000088.1 GCA_017853605.1 bacterium | reverse complement strand
ATGAGGGTAATGACGCTGGCGACGATGACGCGCGAGTCGACATCGTCATCGGCGATAAGGATCTTGCGGTTGCTGTCCTCAGCGGTCCCCTGCTGCATGCCTGTTAGGATTGCCAAGAGCGCTGAATCGACTCACTTTCGTGACGTGACGCCGGCCAAGAGGTCCTGCTTGAGCTGCGGGTCTGTCTCGAGCAAAAGCTCAAGAAATTCCCTCATCTGCCCCTGTTCACCGGGCTCCTGTACAGCGCCGATGAGGTGGGCAACAAAGAACTCGATCGCCTCCCGCTCATCGCTAAAAACACGTTTCTGCGCCTCAAGCAGGGCGGCGTTGAGGTTGAGGCCATCAACGCCCGGCGGGGCCTGGGTTGCCGCCGCCTCGCCACCGATGGCCTGGGAGCCCTGCTGGCGGGGCCGCGCCCGCCGTTCGGGCTGCGCCAGCTTTTCCTGCGTTGCCTTCCTTGCCATGCTTCCTCCCCTCATCCCTCAACACTCTAGCCAAGTTGTCTGTCGCCACGCCGCGCGGCAGAAGGAGCTCCGCCTTGCGCAGCTCAGCCGCTACCCAGCGCCGTTCGCGGCCCAGGTCAAAAGCCAGGGCCGCGCGATCATTGCGCACCGCTGCCAGCCCGGGCGATGCCTCGATGGCCTCATCGTAGAGCGCCATCGCCTCATCCCTCATGCCCTGGGCATCGTAAGCCAGGGCCAGGTGCGCTAGCGCCTCGCCGTAATCCGGGTCGCTCTCGTGCGCCCGCCGGAAGAGCGCCTCGGCTTCCCGGGCTTCGCCCTCAAGAAGCGCCACGCACCCCTGGCCATCAAGAGCCGCCGCTTGCGGCGCGAGATCATAGGCGAGGGAGAACGCCGCGTGCGCCTCCTGAAGCCGCCCCTCCCGCAAAGCCTGCGTCCCCTGATCAACGAGCAGTTGAGCGTCCTCAGCCCTGTCTGCCGCCTGCCCCGGGAGGAGTCCACATCCGCACAGAATCGCCGCCGCAAACACGATACCCCGGCTAATCGCGCCCCGCAGGCAAAAAGTTGCGTGTCCTCGCGATCTTTTTTTCATCAGCCTCCTTATGCCAGGGTGGCCTGCAGCAGCTCGTCCCGTTGTGGGCCTGGCTCGAGCTCAATCTTGCCAACAATCTCCAGGGTGTAACGGGGGGCAACCTCCTCGCGCGCGATCACCACCGCAGAGGGGGTCCGCACCCGCACCACATCCCGCAGGTAGGCCCGAGCCCGCCTTGAGCTCACCAGCACCACGCCCGGCTCGATCGCCGCTCGGGCCATCTCGCTAATGCGGTCGAGAACGTCCCCAGCCAAGAGGGAGCCGTTTTCCTCTGCCTTTGAGAGAGCCAGATCGAGCAGCGGGTCGAGCTCGATGCCACGGATGCGGGAGCTGCAGGCTACCGACTCGCTCACCACCGGTGCCAGCGCGCTTCGAACCAGGGATAGCAGCCCCCGCTCCGAGGTTCTCGACCCGCCCTCCGCGATAGACTGAAGCACGATATCGAGGTGCCGCGTCGTTATCCCCTCCTTGAGCAGCGCGCGCAGTAGCGAGGTCATCTGCGTCAGGGAGAGCACGCCTGGCACCACCCCCGCCACCAGGTCCGGACACTGCTTCTCAACGTAGTCGAGCGCCCGACGGGTCGCCGCATCGTCGATGAGCTGTGTGCGGCACTGATCGACAGCCTCCCGAGCCTGTCTCTCTATCGCCTCCCAGACGCCAGGCGCCTTGAGCTCGCTGGCCGCGCCCACCTCCATGCCACGAACCAGGATGCGGCATGCCCCCTTAGGGTCCCTCCACACCCCAACACCAGGCCGGGGGATTACCAGCCCCCAATGCTCAAAGGCATAGGCACGGATCTGGTCGAGGGCTGCGCTGAGTTGCGGCAGGGCTGGAAGCTCAGGCAACAGCCCGCTGTTAACCTCGACCTCGAGTGGGTGCGGCAGCGCGGGCTCGAATGGCGCGGGCGGCTCGTCCGCCTCCACCCCGGAGTTTGGCACGCGCAGCAGGGATACTGCCGCCAGGGCGCTGACCGAGAGCAGCGCCAAGTGCGGCATGCCTGGAATGCAGGCAAGCGCAACTGACGAGGCCGAAACAAAAACTCGCGCAGCCCGGAACTCTCCCAGCTGCTGCAGGAGGTCTGACGAAAGGGTCGATGAGTCGCTGACCTGCACCCGCGTGACAACCAGGCCAGCTGCCACAGAGTTGAGGAGCGAAGGTATCTGGGACAAGAGGCCGTCGCCTATAGTGAGGACCGTGTAGCGCCGCAGCGCCACCTCTACGTCGAGCCCGTGCACAATGACGCCGATGAGCAGCCCCCCTGCGATATTGACGAAGGTGATGATCAGGCCAGCTATCGCGTCGCCCTTGACGAACTTCATCGCGCCATCGAGCGCGCCATAAAAGCGTGATTCAGTCTGCACCTCCCCCCTCTTGCGCCGCGCTTGCCCCGGGTCAATAAGTCCGCTGCGGAGCTCCGCATCGATCGCCATCTGCTTCCCCGGCATGGCGTCAAGCGTGAAGCGCGCCGAGACCTCTGCAACGCGCTCAGCGCCCTTGGCAACCACGATGAACTGGATGAGCGTGATGAGAAGGAAGAGGATGAAGCCGACCGCAGGGCTGCCCTGGATAACCACCGACCCGAACGCCTCAACGGCTTTTCCCGCATGCCCAGTGCTGAGCACAGCCCTTGTCGTCGCGAGGTTGAGCGAGAGCCGGCACAGCGTGGCCATCAGGAGCAGGGAGGGCAGGGTCGCTATTCGGAGCGGATCACGGATGTGAAGCGCCCCTATCACCAGCAGCACGGCAAAGAGCAGGTTTGAGCACAGCAGCACGTCGAGCGCCGCGCCGGGGAGCGGCACGATCATGCACCCCACCACAAGCAGGAGGGCGAGAGGCACTGCGATCTCTCGCCCTCCGATCCTGCCAGCCGACATCCGGCGCCCCCTAGCCAACTCTCATGTTGCGCACCGGCGCCATCTGTATCTCGTGCTCAGAGCGCGCAATGTTCGATCGGGCGGTCCAGAGCTGCATCTGCAGCTGAATCTCGATCTGCTGCTGCAGGAGGGCCGTAAGATCGCTGGTTGGATCAGGAAGGTACCCTCCTGTGAACGCAGCTGAGGCCACAGAAGACACCGTGTTGGCAGCAGCCCGAACCCACCCCCCTAAGGAGCTCTTGGGCTCCGGGGCATACCGCAGCATCTGTGACCCGCCCACCTGAAACCCGGAACCGCCCGCAGCTGTTGCCTGAATCGACCCGATCGTCATGGTTCCCTCCTCTCCAGTACCTTTCCCCTGCTGTTCGCGAAGCCGCGCCGCGAAGTTGCGCGCCGGGCACTCACGGCCCTGAGAGGACACGCAGCCGGAATCCCCCGGCGTGATGCTCACAGGATGCCCGCGCGAGCGCAGTCCGGCCTATCGCCAGGACGCACTCCAGCGGGCCACTTGGCCCGAGGTCGAGCACGCAGCCGGGCCGCAGACCGAGCAGCTCCCGCACCCCGATCTCGATCTCGCCGAGCTCCACCCGCACCCGAACCACGTCATCTTCCCTTTCGTCGTCTGCCACCATAATCAACGCTCCACCCGATTGCCGCCGCAACGTTCCACGCAGCGAGAACTCCGGCACTACCACAGGGATCTCTGGAAGCCGCCAATCCGGCCCCCCTTCAGCCGGCAGCTCCGCCACCAGGGACACACGCACCATTGACTTCCCTCCAACAGCCTCCGAAATCCACAGCCCCCCTTCCAGCACTCGGGGTGAGCAAGCACACAGGACGGCGCCCGAGTCGAGAACGATCCGGTACTGGCTCCACGCCCGCGGCGGGGCTTGCGCTGCGTTGGCGCGAAAGGGGAGCAGCGTGACCCCACCGAAGATCTCCGCGATCCGCTGGGCGTGGCGAAGCTGCGCAACAGCACGGGCCAGGGGCGTGCTGCAAGGGCCGGCCCCATCGCTGCGCACCGCTATCCCCTCGCCGGAGCTGCCGAGCATGACGAGCCACCCCAGTTGCGGCTCAGCAGGCGGCGAGAACAGCTCTATTCCCGGCTCCATGCCCCCTGCCCCTAGCCCCTGCGCAAGCCGCTTCAGCAGCGGGAGGTGCTTGATGTGATCCCTCAGCTCTGTGCGGTTTAAGAGGCTCAGCACAACACGCCCTCTTCTGAGCGAGAGAGCCTCTCAAGCGAGTCCGTGAAGGCCTGAAGTGGCGGCAGCAGGTTCAGTCGGTACAGGCCCTCCCGAGCCTGCCTGGAGGCCTCCTCACTAAGCGGCAGAGCCTCAGGCTCAAGCTCCTCTATGAAACACGCCATGGCCAGCGCCGACGGGGGGGGATCGCCCTGCCGCGACTGCCCCGATGGCTGCCCCTCCTCGACCAGCGCAACGTGCCCAACACGACTCCCCCTCCGGCGCCAACTGAGACGCTCCAGCACCGCCATAACTTTGCCCCGAAGCGCATCTCTCATGCCGCCCCTACTCGAGATCATCCCGGTCATCGAGGCGGCGGAATGCGCGCGGCACCCGGCGCCTGCGGAGGGCGATGAGAGACCCGATCACGCCTGCTGCGCCGAGAGCGCCTGCGACGACCCTCTGCACCTCTTTGCCGGACGCGTTTTGGGCCTCCCGAGGCGCCTGGGGTAGCTCCTCACGCGGCTCTGCCTCAAGCCGCCCAGTCGCCAGGCTCTTAAGGACCGTCACTTGGGAAGGAGGCAGGCCCGCTGCACCGCCGACGAGGGCGGCTACCTCGTCATTTGAGGCCACGTAACGGCTATTGACGAGCAGCAGGACGGAGCCGCTTCCGCTCTCTGCCCGCTCAGTGCCGAACAGTGGATCGATCTCCGGCAGGTTGAGGTGAACACGCGCCTCAAGCACCCCGGCAAGGGCCCCGAGGCTCTCCTCAATCGACTGCGCCATGGCGCGCTCGTAGCGAAACCACTGCTCCTCGCGGCTCGGCACAATGCTTCCCCGCACCGAGGAGCCGGCCGCCGACACTCGTGACACGAGGACACGGTTATTCTCAAGAAAAGCCAGCGCCGGAACAACGGAGTCCCCCGAAACCGCGATCGCCCACCTCCCGTCTGACTGTTGCTCCTTATGGGCCCCGAGTGACGCCAAGCTAAGGCGGCTCACCACCCGGTTTGCCTCAGCCTCAGAGAGATCATGAACGATCTGCTCCTGGCAGCCCTGCAGCGCGAGAGCGAGACACAGAGAGCAAGCAGCGCGCAGCACCACCGCGCTACAACTCAGCCGACAGCTCCGGAAGCGACTCCCCAAACCGCTCTCTAAGGATGGCCAGCGCGCGATCATGCAGCCTCGATACCCACGATTTTGACAGGCCCGAGTAGCGGGCCGCTACCTCAGTAAACTTCCGGTCATGGAAGTAGTACTGCTCGATAATTGTTCGCTCCTTGTCGGGCAAAGTTGCCACCACCGCGCGCACCCGCGCCGCATTGCGCTTGCGGTCGAGCTCTCGATCGGGCTCATCCGGATCCGTGGCCCCACCCTGTGCCATCGACGCGCGCACCGACGAGAGCCTAAATGCGACGAGGCTCTTGGCGAGGTGCTCAAGCGAGGATTGCGCCCTCTCTCGGCCTCCCCGGACCCTGCTTGCGTGCTCCTCAAACGCGTCGGACCGAAGCTCCTGGCTCGCCTCAAGCGCCTTGAACGCACGGTAGGTGCTGCCCGACAGCTCACAGGATGCACGAATGTAGTCGATGATCGCCCCCCGCACGCGCAGGAACGCAAATGCGCGGAAGTCGTGCCCGCGCGCCGGATCAAAACGGCTCGCAGCCTCCACAAGGCCGAGGTACCCAGCAGCGAGAAAGTCCTCCCGCAAGGCATTCGGGAACCCAAGCGAGCGGATCATCCTTCCCACGATGAGCTCCACGTAGCCGTGGTATCGCTCTACCAGACCGTTGCGGGCCGCGCTGTCGCCCTCTGGGCTGGCACCGCGCTGCCGCGCCCGGCCCGCTGCTCCCGGCGCGCTCCGCTGCCCCGTCCGTCCCCGTGTCACGCTCGTCATGCCGGATCCCCCCTCTTGCAGGCTCGAACCGTGTTCGGCACACCACAAAAATAGTTTCGCAACCTGGAGCCAGTTCCTGAATCGGCGGCTGAACTATGCCACTAACGGCAAGATAGTTAACGTTTTTTTGCGAGGCTGAGAGAGCCTACGTGGTGTTCACTGGCGCCCGCACAACTTTACTTTGCCCGATTAACGTGAGTAATCTCGACCTATTAACTATTGTGGTAGCTCCGTATGCCGTTTCCCTCCGTTCGCCCCCGCCGCCTCCGACGCACCCCGTTTCTGAGAGAGATGGTACGCGAGACCTCCGTTGAGGCTAGCGACCTGATCGCTCCCCTTTTTATCGTTCCCGGCGAGAGGGTCGAGCGCGAGGTTGCTTCGATGCCGGGGCAGCACCAGCTCAGCGTTGACTCAGCGGTGAAGCGCTGCCAGCGGCTCGGGGATCTCGGAGTGCGCTCGGTGCTGCTTTTTGCAATCCCGGATTTTAAGGATGAGATAGGCTCATCGGCCTGGCACCCGCAGGGGGTGATCCCGAAGGCGATCAAGGCCATAAAGGCTGCCCTTCCGGAGTTAGTCGTGATTACGGACCTCTGCTTCTGCGAGTACACATCTCACGGGCACTGCGGCATCATGAAGGATGGCGAGCTGCAGAACGACGCAACGCTGCCCAACCTCGTGAAGCAGGCGCTCGTCCACGCCGACGCGGGAGCCGATATCATCGCGCCGAGCGGCATGCTCGACGGCATGATCGCTGCCCTCCGCCACGGCCTCGACGAGTCAGGCTTCTCGCACCTCCCGCTCATGAGCTATGCAGCAAAGTTCGCCTCCGCCTTTTATGGCCCGTTCCGTGATGCCGTGCAGTCGGCACCGGAGTATGGCGACCGGCGCTCCTACCAGATGGACCCTGCCAACTTTAACGAGGCGATGCGCGAGGTGGAGCTCGACATTGAGCAGGGCGCGGACATCGTCATGGTGAAGCCCGGGCTCGCCTTCCTCGACGTCCTGCGGGCGGTCAAGGAGCGCTTCCAAATGCCCACTGCGGTGTACAATGTCAGCGGCGAGTACGCGATGGTCAAGGCGGCTGCCCAGAACGGGTGGATCGACGAGCAGCGGATCATGCTGGAGATCCTCACGAGCTTTAAGCGAGCCGGCGCAGATCTCATCATAACCTACTTTGCAGAGGCTTTTGCCGCCTTGCGAAATAAAGGCCTGGCATAATTGTGCAGGGGGACCCCCCTACTGTGCCGCAATCAGCCCAGCTTTAGAGAGGTCCGAAACGAGCCCTGCGTGACCCGAGTAGAGCTTGGCGTTCCAGCCCAGGCGCGCGGCTGAATCCACGTTGTCCTGGCGGTCGTCAAAAAAGAGGATCGAGCGAGGCTGCACCCCGAGGAGCTTCTCGACCTTCTCGTAGATAATCCCCTTCGGCTTCGCACAGCCGAGAATTTGCGAGGCGAAGCGCCGGTCAAAGTGCCCCATGAACTCGTAGGCCGAGAGGAGCCGGTCCCAGTGTATCGAGTTGGTGTTGGAGAGGCATCCAACCTGCGCCTTGCGGCGAAGCGAAGGAAGCAGATCCGCCGTGCTCGAGATGGTGCTGCCCAGCTCCGCATTAAAGCTCTCAACAACCTGCCCCTCAGAGAGCTGGCTCCCAAGCAGGCCGTTGACGAGCTTGGTAAGCTCCGCTGGAGAGAACTCCCTCTCAATAAACGGGTTCCAGAGGTGTATCGCCCCCTTGAGGCGGGCCTCCACCTCTGCCGCAGGGATGCCGCATCCCTGCGAGAGCGCACTAAAGATCTTGGGCTGATCCACCTCAACCAGCACCCCTCCCAGATCAAAGAGAACCCATTCGATTGCTGACATCCCCGCCCCTCAACACAAAACGTTTTTTCGGAGTGTATCCCGAACCGTCTTGCCTGCCAGCCCGGCAAAGCACAGCCCAAAAAACTGCTGCTGTGGCCCCAGCTGAAGCCCGAAAAACCGCGAGCGATCCTCGGCACTTGACGCGCCCTACTGTACCCACCAGCACAAATACGGTATGACCCTTTCGCGTTTCAATAAGGAGTACTCATGCACACCGACGCCCAGGAAATTCGCCATAACTGGACTCCAGAGGAGGCCCTCGCGCTCTACTCGCAGCCCTTTCCTGACCTGATCTTTAAGGCGCAGTCCGCCCACCGCAAGTTCCACAACCACCTCGAGGTCCAGCGCTCTACCCTGCTTTCAGTCAAGACCGGCGGATGCTCGGAGGACTGCGCGTACTGTCCCCAGTCGGCGCACTACAAGACCGGCGTTGAGCGCCACGGCGTCCTTCCGGCAGAGACCGTTCGCGCGAAGGCACTTGAGGCCAAGGAGTCGGGCTCAACCCGCTTCTGCATGGGCGCCGCGTGGCGCGAGGTTCGGGACGGAAAGGACTTTGACGCGATCCTCGAGCTCGTCCGCACGGTGAAAGGCGTTGGGCTAGAGGTTTGCTGCACCCTCGGCATGCTCACCGAGTCGCAGGCTGCTCGCCTGCAAGAGTCGGGCTGTTACGCCTATAACCACAACCTCGACACCTCGCCGGAGTACTACGGGGAGGTAATCTCAACCCGCACCTACCAAGATCGCCTGCGCACCCTGGACAACGTGCGCAAGGCAGGCATGACGGTGTGCTGTGGCGGAATTGTGGGAATGGGAGAAGGAATTGCCGATCGCCTTGGGCTCCTCGTGCAGCTCGCCAACCAGCCTGAGCATCCCGAGAGCGTCCCGCTGAACATGCTCGTCAAGGTGGAGGGGACGCCGCTCGCCAAGGAGGAGCAGGTGGATCCGCTCGAGTTCGTTCGTCTGGTGGCCACCGCGAGAATCATGATGCCCGAGGCGATGGTGCGCCTCTCAGCTGGCCGCATGCAGATGAGCGACGAGATGCAGGCCATGTGCTTTGTTGCCGGAGCCAACTCGATCTTCGCCGGAGAGAAGCTCCTCACAACAGCAAATCCCGGTGACAACCACGACAACCACCTGATGAGCAGGCTCGGAATGCGCTACCGCGAGAACCGCGAGTGCGCGACCTCGGTAGCCGCATAAGCTGGCGAGCCGCAGAGCCCATACGGAGGCTTCCTCAGGATCCCAGGAGCCCTTGTAAAAATAGCCTCTTAGGCCCCCTTCCGTCCGGTTTTCGCCCCGGATCGTTAAGCCCCCACCAAGTTCGGCCGTCTCCCCCTAATGGGCCTGTAGGAGAAGCGTCTTTGTAACGGGGTGTCGCTATGGACAAGGCAACGCGTGAGGGCGAGGTAAAATCAAACCAATTCATCGAGGCGCTCAACTCGGTGGCGGAAGCCTCGGCAACCCTCATTCCGCTCATCGCGCTTATTCTTGGGATCGGGATGATGCGGCTCTTGCCCGGCAAGGTGAGCACCCCCCTTTTCTTCTCAGAGAAAGACGCGTCCTCGTTTTATGCACGAACCGGCATCGAGCCGCTGGGCAGGTCGCCGGTCATGCTCGTGAGCGAGTCGTGTGACGCGTGCCAGGCGCTTCAGCAGGAGCTGTACCAAAGCGGGATAGGATTTGAGGAGGTGGACGTCAACAGCTCCTCGGCTGGCAAGGCGCTGTACGCGCAGGCCCGTTACGCCACCAGCGCCCAAACACTGCCCCTGATTATCGTGGGCAGCAATGTGGTGCGTCCAGATGTGGCCGCCGTGAGGCAGGTGCTGGGACAGAAGCGCTAGCCTGTGTCACCCCCGGCGATTCCAGGGGTCATCGTCATTCAGGGCCTTCATCAGCAGGAGCTGCGTGCTCGGATTGCGGGCGTGCTCCAAAGCGCTGCTGAGCTGGCTCCCCGAGCCAACGCCCAGATGCCACGCAAGCGCCGCAATCTCTATGCCCTCTTGCCCGTGAAGGTCGTTGGGCTCTGCGATGCTCGGCAGGAGGCTCTCGATGATGCCCTGAAAGCGCCCAACGGTGGGATTCACTCCGTTCTTAAGGATGCTGTGCAGGAAGGCGACGCCCAAAAAAGGCGCATCATCGAGGCAGCGAATCTGCATCTCTCGCACGCGCGCAAGATGGCGCTCGTCGCCCACAACCAGCACGCCTGTTGCCAGGCTGAGGAGGCTGCGCAGGCTCTCAAAGCGCTGTGCTGACTCGGCGCCGAAGAAGTTGCCAGGAAAGCCTACCGGCCGGCGCAAAAGCCACTCAAGCCCCTCAAGCACCTGGCCAAGCGTCTCAGCTGTCTTCTGATCCCCTTCCGAAGCCACGCTTGGCATAAGCGTAAGGAGGGACACCGCCGAGTTCATCGTCCACGGCAGGATCTGCATCGAGCGCGAAAAGCTCTCGGGGGTGGCCTCAGCCAGCGCCTGGACAGTCAGGTCGAGGTGCTGCGAGATTGAGTCGAGGCAGAACATTCGCGCCGCGCGGCGCAGGTCCACATCCTGCTCGAATGAGCGGCTGCGAAATGCCTCCTCGAACCCGGCCAGTGGCATGAAGAGGTTCGTGTGCATCTGCTTGCCGATGCGCGCGTGCATGACTGCGGCTCTCAGCGCCTGATCGACCGACTCCTCAGGGAGCTTCGGGGCGATCTGGCACAGCGCCATGATGCGGGGCAGCCGCAACTTCCAGAGGTCGTCACTCTCAACGCCCCGCGGGGCCGGAACCTGCAGCAAGAGGGGGACGAGCTTCTTGTTGACGATCTCCTCGTCGAAGAAGAGCCCGCAGTGCAGCACAAGACGCGCGCCATGCACCTGCTCCCGGCAAAGCTGCGCTGGGTCGCCCCTGCGTCCCCCGCTGGAACAGAGCTCTAATGCCGCGCCTGCAAGGTGGGCAGCAGATACGCCAGGCAGGTCGACGATGCGGTCAAAGAGGGCCGGCACCTCCGCGCCATTTGCGCGCACAGCAGCAACAAACTGAGATCCGAGCTCGCGCGCCGAGCGGCGCGTGCCGGATGGGTTACGATCTGGCTGAGGAGAGAGTGACACTAAAACTTCCTGCAACGACAATCAGCCTCGGGCGTGAGCCCGGAGGGTACGTGTTGTAGTCTTCTAAGCTCCTGCGCTCCTTTAGTAAACTGCTTTTGAACAGGTTCCTGCACACCTGAGCCCGGTTCGCTGTGCGCCGAGAAAAGCCCACTGAAACAGACTTATTATTCAGATACCGACCGAAATGCCCCTACTGACGCGCGAGGCGGCCGCCGATCGAGAGACGTGGCGTGCCAGCGAGCCAGCGCTCTGGATTGATGTCGATGCCGCCGCGCCGCGTATAGAAGCAGCCCACCCAGAGCGAAGTTGGGGCGAGAGCAGCCATCAGGTCGCTGAAGATCAGCTCGCAGAACTCCTCGTGAAATCCCTGGTGGCTGCGGTGGGCCCGGAGGTAGCTTACAAGGGAACCGTGCTCGAGCTGGCTTCCACGGTAGGCGATCACAACCGTCCCCCAATCGGGCTGTCCGGTTACGGGGCACAGGGTGCGGACGAGGTTGGAGTGCACCGTCTCCTCGACTACGTCACTCCCCCTGCGCAGCCGCCCAGGATCGTCGGCCTCAACGGGCTCACTATCCACGCAGCGGCCCGGCGGCGCCGTTATCCCAACGCGGTGCCACTCCTCTGGCCCATGGATTGTGACGGAAACATCCTCACACCCGATCAGACGCTGAAGCTCAGGACGTATTGCACGCACAACATCCACCGCTGAGCCGTAACGGGCAAAGTTAAGGCTGCCGAGGAAGAGCTTGAGGCTCTTTGACTCAACGAGGCTGGGAGATGTTGCTGGATATTCAATCGTGGCGATACCCACCTGCGGAATGCCATCTGCGCTGAGCCACGAAAGCTCAAAACAGGTCCAGCGATCGAGTCCCTGAAAAGGGAGGGGCTCACGCACCCCGATCTGGGCACGCGCTTGTGCCCGGGCGATCGGAAAGAGCACCGAGGGATCAAAGGTGTCGCTGTAGGGCTTGCTCTTTCCGAGAGGGTTTTGCATCTGATCGGCCGGTATGATGCGCAGATCGCGCCTCACGGATAATGCTATACGGATGGGGCCCGGTCACCGGAGAAACAGCGTTACCGCTAGTGAGAACTCCCTGCGCCTTAAAGTTTGCAGCATCTCAGCAACTTACGCAAAGACAGGCCGCCACCGTTCCCTTCAGTATTGCGAACGAAGTGCCGATATCCAGGAATATGGAGAGGTGCAGTTAGCTTGCCGCACACATCGAACGCCATGCACACCACACGACACACACCTGTCCGTAGGCACCCAACCCGAACCGGGGAGCTGGGCGCCGGCATGCTTGAGGGGGTAGTGATCGTGCCGGCGCTGGCGGTCGTGTTCTTCTCGTCGATACAGCTCATGACGATCGCCTGGAGGGCGTCGCAGGTGCAGTTTGAGGTCTCAAAGGCTGCCAGGACCCTGGCTGTGCCGGACTCGAGCAATCGCTACCCGTGCTCAAGCGTTCAGTCGCAGCTGGTCAACTTCAGCTCATACCTCGGCATCCAGCGATCCAGCGGGAGCCGTACGCCGGATGGTTCCGCAAACCAGCGGGATAACGGAGGAGGCACAACCGGTGGTTCCAATGGGGGTGGAACCAGCAGCGGGGGCTCCACTTCAACAAGCTGCAGCTACAACAACAGCGGCAATCCGAAGATCGAGTTCAACCAGATCAACTCCGGCTCCTCAGACGCAACGGGCTCTTGCAGCTTTTGCAACAGCAGCTCAGGGGGCTCTGGGCGCGCGCTCGTAGTCGTCAAGGCTGACTACACCGCGCCCCTCTTCGTCTCAGCCTTCACCTTTACCTACCGGGGCGCTGCGGTGGCGGTGCTTGAGAAGCCAAAGGGGGACTAAACTTGAGCGGAATGGGGGGGAGAGCGCACAGGGAGCGTGGGTCGAGCTACGTAGAGTTCCTCTTCGTCGCCCCGATAGCCCTCATCATCGCTGCCAGTTCGGTTGAGTTTGCAAACTACCTAAAGTTTAGGCAGATAGCCGATGTATTGAGCAAGGAGGCTGCCATTGAGGCATACCGCACCTGCGACCTAAGCGACGTGCAGCAAACTCGCTCCGGGCCAGTTATCAATACCGCCAAATCAAAGGACCAAATCCAGACCTGTCTTGACTCAATCCGGACACAGGTAACCACCGCCCTCTCAACCGCTGGGCTCACAAATGCAAAGCTAATCCTCTCGGTTTACCGCTTCGACTTCTCAAACATCGTGCCGTCGGGTAATTGCATCAACGTCGCACCTACGCGAATCATCTCCCCTAGCGACAGCTCTGGCGACTCGCTCTTCAGCGTCAGCGGGACCAGCAATACCAGCAATATCTTGCGGCGGCCCCAACAAGGGGGGGCCTTGGTGCCGGCCATCAGTGGTAGCGATTACGGATGCAAGACGGGGAGGGTTGCGATCGCTGAGTTAGCGTTTAGGTATACCCCCATCATCAACTTTAGGGTAATCGGGGTTGGGGGGAGCTTTAGCACCAATCTGAGCCAGACGAGCCTCCGAAGCGACCCTACCACAAGTTTTTCGAATGCGCCGCGTGAGATCACGATCTTTTAAAAACAACGGGTACGTGCTGGCGCTCTTCGCCATGACCCTCGGGATCCTCCTCTCGATCGCCGCGCTCGCTGTTGATCTCTCAAGCGCCTACATCTGGCGGCTGCGGGTTGAGCGCGCAGCAAAAGCGGGTGCGTTCGCCGGAATCCAGTTTCGGTCTCTCAAGGGGTGGTCGTACTTCTGCAAAAGGAACGCGGCCGGCACCGGAGCGGAGCCGATGCGGCCCAACCCGACCGTGCCCGGGGACACAACGCCGAACCAATATAAGGATCTAAAGGACTTCGTATCTTCAGTGGTCACAGCCAACCTGGCCGCCAATCCCGGCTTCCAGGGCACCGCGGTGGTTTCCTCAGATGTATTTGACTGCCAGAGCGAGACCCTCACCGCCACGGTCACCTTTGTGCCCCCGACCCTCTTT
>JAFMJG010000087.1 GCA_017853605.1 bacterium | reverse complement strand
TTCTGATCCTTCTTGCCTCCTTAATCCTCGTAGCGCCAACACAAGCATCACCCCATTGCCTCCTTTGAGCCCTCTCAAGGAGGGGCTTAACCCCACTTCATGATGGTGGAGCCCCAGCTGAGACCAGCGCCGAAGCCGGCGCAGGCGATGATGTCACCCTTCTTGTCCATCGTCACGGTGTTGCCGTCAGCATCCTCAACGTGAACGTTGCCGTCCTTGTCCTCAACAACCACGTTTCCCTGATCGTCAGCAACGGCGACGTTGCCGTCCTTGTCGGCGACCACCGCGATCCCCTCTTTCTCGTCCACTACAGCGACCTCATCAGCGGCGTATGATGGCGTCACAGACACGGCCAGAACAGCGAAGGTTGCGAGAAAAAAGGTGTTGAGACGCATACAGATCCCCTTGGTGTTATTCGTTGCCCCACGCCCCAAAAGCGGCGAGGCCGCTGCCTGGGGAGCTAGGTGCTGATGCCGAGCAGTCGGGAGCACATCGCTTGAGAGATGCTCATGCAGCTGCGCAGGACCACGCATCCGGAATCCTCTCCCGAACGAGATGTCGAGTCTATACAAAAGGTGCTGCTGCCGGCCGTAAGGCGGCGCTTTTCCCGTGATGGCTGCCTTGCGCGTTTGGCTGTTTGAGCTAGAAGAGCGCCACGCCCGTCATTTCAGCGGGCTGTGCCAACCCCATCATCTTGAGGAGGGTTGGGGCGACATCGCAGAGGGCGCCGCCCGGGCGCAGTGCAACCTTGCCGGGATAGTCAACAAGGATTACGGGCACCGGGTAGGTCGTATGCGCAGTGTGCGGCGCACCGTCCTCATAATTCACCATCTGCTCGGCGTTGCCGTGGTCGGCGATGATGAGCGCCTGGCCGCCAGCGGCGCGCAGGGCAGCAAGGATCTCTCCTAGGCACGCATCCACAGCCTCAACCGCCTTGACCCCAGCCTCAACGATGCCGGTGTGGCCCACCATGTCGCAGTTCGCGAAATTCACCACGATAAAGTCGTACTGGCCAGACCGGATCCCCTCAACGACGAGCTCAGCGACCCCGTGGGCGCTCATCTCGGGCTTCTGGTCGTAGGTCTTCACGTCGCGGGGCGAGGGGATCATCTTGCGCTCCTCGCCCTGGTACGGCTTTTCTATCCCGCCATTGAAGAAGTAGGTCACGTGCGGGTACTTCTCAGTCTCTGCAACGCGCAGCTGCCGCTTCCCGAAGGCAGCGAGCGCCTCACCGATGTGGTTCCTGATGTCGAGCTGGGCGAAGAGGAAAGGGAGGTGAAGGGAGTGGTCGTACTCCGTGAAACAGAGCACCCTCTCTGGCGCCGGAATCGGCGCTGTGCGCGTGAAGCCCTCAAAGTTGGCAGCACACAATGCTGAGACGATCTCGCGCATCCGGTCCTCCCGGAAATTGAAGAAGACGAAGGAGTCGTCAGCGGAGATCGGCTGCACTGAGGTGACGGCCGGGTCGAGGAACTCGTCCGTTACGCCCTTGGCGTAGCACCCATCTACATAGGCAGCGAGATCGCTTGTGAGCGTGCCCTTGCCCAGCGCGATTGCGTCGTAGGCAACTTGGACCCGCTCCCACCGCTTGTCGCGGTCCATGGCGAAGAAACGGCCGCAGATCGAGCCGATCGTGCAGCGAGGAAAGGCTTGAAGGAATGACTGCAGCCCCCCAAGATCCTGCCTAAAGGAGGTAGGAGAGACGTCACGCCCATCGCTCACGAGGTGCAGGCGGAGGTTCGCGGCGGGGCTGTCCTTGGTGAGGCGCCCGATAAGGAGCTTCAGGTGATCGAGGTGCGAGTGAACACCTCCGGTGCTGTAGAGGCCGATGACGTGGATAGTTTTTGAGGGGGCGCTCGCCTTGAGGAACCCCCTGTAGGCAGCAGACTGGTCTAGGAAGCTGCCCTGCAGCGCACGGCTGATCCGCAGGAGCCACTGCTCAACAACCCGCCCAGCACCGATATTAAGGTGCCCAACCTCAGAGTTCCCCATCTGGCCCACAGGAAGCCCCACGGCCTCTCCGAAGGTGGTCAGGGTCGATGTTGGGCAGCTGGCGAGCAATCCGTCGATTATAGGCTTTTTAGCCTTCGCCACCGCGTTGCCAGAGGGGTTAGGGTTAAGCCCGAACCCATCCAAGATGCAAAGCAGAGTAGGCTTTTTCATAGCACGTCCTTCGTGGCACGCAGGGCAACAGATTGCAACAACAGGAGCCCCGCAGCCGGCGGGGCCCTACGGCGTCGACAGGATCGGCGACGGCTCGCCCCTAGACTGTAGCAGGGCGGCATTTCCGCTGGAAGAGCCGGGGCCGGAGGGCTCAACCAGCCGCTCCCACAGGGCACTCGTATCCTTGACGAGCCCAAGCCTACTCATGCACAGCCCTTGCAGGGCGATGTGCTCCCGCACGAGCTCCTCGGCCATCACAACGCGCTCCCTGTCAGCGAGCTGGCAAATGGAATCGAGAGCCTGCCTGGCATCTTCTGGGCGCATCCCGGCCAAGAGGGTGCGAGCGAGGAAGAGCTCCGCGCGCACCCGCTCAAGCCCGTGTGTGCCCTGGGTTGCGCTTCGGGCGGCTGCGATAGCCCTGTCAGCACGGGACTTGAAGTCTCCCTGAGAGAGGTTGAGCCACAGGTCGCTCACCTTGTGCCAGCGCGCGGCATCCCCACCAGCCGCCTTGGCTGCCTTGACGAGCAGTTCAGCTGCGGCATCCAGGTTCCCCAGTGACACCTCAAGCGATGCCAGCCGCTCCAGGGCGGGCACAAAGCTAGGATTGCGTTTCACGAACGGCGAGAGGGCAGCTCGAAGCTCGGAGTCGTTCGCTGACTCCTGGAGGATGCGGGCGAACGCGAGGCGTGCCCGAATCGAGGCCAGGTCATCAGGGGAGTGCCCGGATCTCTCCAGCTCGTCCTGGTACGTGAGGGCATCCTCTATGTTGCCCATCTGTTCAGAGATATCCCGGGCCAGCTCAAGGGCTAGCTTGCTCGGCGCGATGTCGAGCACCAGGGCCAGGTTGTCTCGGGCAGCCGTGTTGTTGCCGAGCCTCTGGTTTAGCTCGGCAGCCCTGAAGAGCACCTCAACGTTCGGGCGGCCAGCGGCGCGAGTCTCGTCAAGGACCCGGAGAGCCTCGCGCAGGTCGCCCAACCCCTCAAGGGTCCGCGAGAGCTCTATGCGAGCCATGACGTTGTCCCGATCGTGGCGCAAGATCTGCTCCCAGACATCGCGGGCTGCAGCGAGCTCTCCGCTCGCCATATGGGAGCGAGCCCGAATGAAGAGGTCAAAAAAAGCCTGCCGATTGCGCTCAGCGGCGCGTAGCTTGCGCTCCCTGAAGTAGCCCTTCACCCCGAAGAAGAGCGCCACGACCGACGTAGCAACGCACCCGAGCGCAAACACGCCCAGGTAGATGACCCCCGCATACGTTGTGACCTGAAGGGTGGGCCCGACCTTAAGCGTGACCGTCTCGGAATTCGAGAGCGTGATGTACAGCGCCGCGCCGATAATGACAGCAAGGAGGATGAAGCGGTTAAACTGTCTGAGCATAGGGGCTCCACGGGGCGGCTGACTGCTGAAGTGTACGCTGTGGCTCCGGTAGGTGTACAGAGCCGACTGAGCGCACGAGGCCCCAAAACGCCGAAACCGCCTGGCAAGCGCGAGCCTGCCAGGCGGTTTCCACATCGAGAGGCTGCTGCCCTAGACGTTTGAGGCTACGGCCTCCTCTGGCTGTTCGCTTGGAGCCTTGGGTGCAGGTGCCGCTGTCTGGCGCGATGCGGAGCTCGCCGCAGATCCTGCGCGACGAACGATCACCGGAGAGTTGATGAGCAGCGTCGTGTGGTCTTCGATGCGGTGGTACTTGACGTCGAAGCCCTCCTTGTCGATGACGAAGTACTTCTCGATCACCTTCACCATCTCTTCGCGGAACCCCGCCATCTCGTCGTTCGTCAGGCCTGTGCGGTCCTGAACGAGCACGAAGTGGAGGCGGCTCTTTGCCGCTGACTTGCTCTCCGAACTCTCTCCGAAGAGCCTTTTCCTGAGCGCGTTAAACACGATTTGAAACTCCCTGGGTACCTACAAAACTAATATCTGATTGACCTTATCCGTAATGAAAACATCCGTACAGATAAAAACCGTTAGGTCGCGACGCCGAGGCGCCGGGTGAGCCGGCTCCAGATCGAGCCCCCGCCAAAGTTGGGGATTGCAATCTGCTCGCCGCAAACGCGCCCAGCAATCCTGGTAAACGCCTGCCCCGCCTTTGATTTCGGGTTGTACACCACGGGCTCTCCGGTGTTGGCGGCGACGATGATCTGCTCATCGCGCTCAATAACGCCCAGGATCTCAACGCCCAAGATATCCTGCACGTCCTTGACCGAGAGCATGTCGCCGCGGCGCACCATGTCGAAGTCGATGCGGTTGATGATAAGCCGAGCCTCAATGCCCTTGGATGAGAGGAGGCCTACAACGCGATCCGCGTCCCGGATCGCTGAAACCTCTGGCGTGGTCACTACGATTGCTGACTCTGCCCCTGCGCACGCATTGCGGAACCCCTGCTCGATGCCGGCCGGCGAGTCAACCAGGATGTAGTGAAACTCCCGGCGAAACTGCTCAAGCACGAACCTGATCTCGGCCTCATCTATCACGTCCTTGTCGTCCGTCTGCGATGCCGGAAGGAGGTAGAGGTTATTCGAGCGCTTTGACTTAATGATCGCCTGCGACGGCTTGCAGATCTTCTTCGCCACGTCGACCACGTTGAACACGATGCGGTTCTCAAGGCCCAAAATGACATCAAGGTTGCGCAAGCCGATGTCGGCGTCGACCACCAGCACCCGCTTGCCCCGCAGGGCGAGCGCGGCTCCGAGGCTGGCAGTCGTGGTGGTCTTTCCCACTCCCCCCTTGCCTGACGTGATTACGATTACCTCTCCGAGGTCCTTGCTCGACCCCGATGCGCTGTTTCTGCTGTTCATCGATTACTCCCTTCTACGAGACCAAACCGTTCGCGACTGATACGGCTCCACCACGATCATGTTGCTTTCAACCCGCGCAACCTCGGGCTGGCCCCCGCGCGGAAGGCTCTCGGCGTTCTCTGCGCCAGCCCCCCGCGAGATTACGAGCCCGATCCGAAGCTGCGTCGGCTGCAAGTTGAGGCTGAAGATGACGCGGCCGCCGCCGCTCTCGTCGTATGCGCCGGCGTGCGCGATCCCGCGCAGCGTGCCGAGGATCACGATGTCACCCCCAGCGATCACCTCCGCTCCCGAGTTGACGTCCCCGAAGATGATGACCGAGTGCTCGGTCTCCACTTTCTGGCCAGAGCGTAGCGTGCCGTAAATGATGCGCGAATCCGGCTCGTCCCAGAGCATTGTGCTTGGGGCCGACTGGCGACCTTCAAAAGCGTCTATGCCATCGAAGAGGCTGACATTCTTGTCGAGAGGCGAGGCCTCCCTCTTGGACCCTGAGGGGCGGCCTCCGCCAAGCACGGAGAGGCCCGACTGGGGGGCGGGGGGCTCCGTGCTCGGTCCGCCCACCCTTGCCATTGAGGGCTTAAGCTTTGAGCTTCGGACCGTGACAGAGAACTCCTCGGCAAGCAGCGTGGTAAGGCTCTGCACCACAGCATCCTCTGGCTTGCGCCCCACCCACTCGAACGCAACGTCGTTGCCCATGAGGAACGATCGGCGCGACTCAAGAAATTCTGCGACGGCTGCCTTTAAGTCATCGTGATTGACCCGGCCGTCGATGCGCAGCACGAGGCCCTCTGCAGTGCCGCGCGCGGTTATGACGCTGCTGCGCTCCTCTGCGCCCCTCGATGGCTCCGGCGCTGTCGGCGATGTCGATGCTGCAGCCGCCGGGGTGAGCGCTTCGGCGCCTGTTGCGTCGAAGGTCTCGCCATCTTCGTTGAAAGGATTGTTCATACCACTCCAGCGTTGCAGCTCGCCGCTTGCAGCGAGCTCCCGAAATTCGGGCGGCCCCGAGTCTAGGGCCGCAGCGTCAAAAAATCTAGGACAAAGCGCGCTGCTTGTGCCAAATTTTCTTCGCAAAATTTTTCAGCAACTCTTGACGTTCGAGCTGAATCAGCTACGGCCTTTGGCGCCGTCTCGGCAAGGCACACTGCGTCGCGCACCTTGCCGGGTTTCGCTGAGCCAAGACTCGCACCACCTTCCTGCAAGCTCCCTGCAGGTGGCGCGCCTTCTCCTCCGAGCTGCTTTTGCAATACCGCACAGCCGCCGCCCGGGATCAGTTACTTTAAGTGGCTTATAGCAAAGCGCTTGATCCGGCGTCAACAAACAAGTGTTGGAAAACCTGCCGATACGCCGACGCGCGTGAAAATTGATCGGGGCAAAAAAAGCAAGATTCCGCCGCCCTCGCTCTTGACATCAGCGGTACCTCCCCCGCGATACTTCGCCCAAGGCACCGCGAACAACCCGTGCCGCGTTGAGCCCGCTTCCTGATGATCACGCCCCCTCCATCGCCCCACAGCCGGCTAGCCGGAGCAGCAGCTGACTGGATTAGCAGCGGCTTCGGCAGCGGTTACGCCAGGGTTGCGCCAGGCACGGTGGGGAGCGCTGCGGCGCTCCTTTTCTGGTTGATGCTGTCGTGGTTCGGGCTTCTCCACTCGCCCCGCGACACCCTTATCCTGGCTGTGGGCACAACAGTTGTGGGCACCCTGGCTGTCCGTGCAAGCCTTCGGGGAAGGCGCGAGGACGATCCGGGCTGGATCGTGATCGATGAGTGGGCCGGGCTGTTTCTCGCCCTGGCCGGAACCTCTGGAGCAGACCTGCTCATGGCTGGCATGGCTTTTGGGGTCTTTAGGCTCTTTGATGTAGCCAAGCCGGGGCCGGTTGCGTGGGCAGAGCGGCTCCCGGGAGCGCTCGGAGTTATGGCGGATGACATCATTGCAGGCGCGCTCGCTTGCCTCGTCGTGCAAGCGGCATGGATTCTGGCGCGGGCGGCGCTGGCATGAGGGGTGGTGGTGTTCGAGCCCGAATGCTGCTGACAGGGGTGCTGGCAGGGCTCGTTGTTTCGCTAGGCTCATGCTCTCCTGCGTACGTCATGCGCGGGGCATACGAGCAGACGAGGATCCTTCTGGGCCGCAGGGACATCGGTGATGTGCTGGCCGACCCGAGCACCCCGGCGGAGGAGCGGGAGAAGCTCCAGCTTGTGCTCGATGCGCGGAGCTTCAGCGAAACGATCGGGCTCAAGACCGGGGAATCCTTCACTACCTACAGCGACATCGGAAAGGACACGCTCTCTTGGGTCGTCGTTGGGTCTCGCAAGGACGCGTTCTCGCTCTACACCTGGTGGTTCCCGATCGTGGGGCGGGTGCCGTACAAGGGGTTCTTCGAAAAGGAGGATGCACAGGAGCAGGCGGCAGAGCTTGAGGCCGAGGGGTACGAGACCTGGGTGCGGGGCGCCGATGCATTCAGCACGCTTGGATGGTTCAATGATCCGATCCTCTCAACCACGCTGAGGAGCTCCCCAACTCGCATCGCCAACACCGTTATTCACGAAAGCGTGCATCCGACGGTGTGGATACCGGGAAGCGTGCCGTTCAACGAAAGCCTGGCGAACTTCGTGGCGATGATGGCGACCCAGCAGTTTTTTGGGCAGCGGGTTGCTGATTGTCTGGCGGCCAAGGGGGGTGACTGCACCCGCGAGCAGGCGATGCTCGCTTCAGCCCGACTGGACGCCGAGGTCCAGCGCGACCTGGGCGCCGAGGTGCAGGGCCTCTATGAGGCGCTCGACCAGCTGTACCGTGATCCGGCGCTCTCGCCAGAAGAAAAGGTTTCGCGCCGCTCGGCGATATTCACCGCGAGGGTCACGCCACTCCGCGAGAAGCACCGCGAGCTTAAGGCGTTGCAGCGGGTGAATAACGCTGAGATTATGCAGCTCAAGATCTACCTTACCGAGCTTGGGCTCTTTGCCTCCCTGTACGAGCTTCAGGGGCGCAGTTGGCAGAGGTTCATCGCCGAGGTGGAGGGCATTCAGCGGCAGCTTGAGCAGGATCGCTCCCTTGATCCGTTTCAGCTGCTCCGAGAGAGGGTGGGGAACCAAACATGAGCGGATTTGCGGACGCGCTCCAGGATTCGATAGCAAGAACAGCGAGTGTGCTCGTGGCTGGATGTGATCCGGTCATCGACACGCTGCCGCAATTTCTTGTGGATGAGGCGTGCCGGCGGCACCAGGACAGCCGGGGCGTGATCGCGCACGTGCTGTCTGCCTTCAGTGATGCCTTCGTGTCGGCGGTTGACGGGCGGGTTGCAGCGGTGAAGCCAAATATCGCCTTCTTCGAGCAGTACGGGCTGGCGGGCCTTGAGGCATTTGAGGCGCTCTGCCGCAAGGTGCGCGAGCGGGGCATCCCGCTCATCGTGGACGCCAAGCGGGGGGATATCGGATCGACCGCCGCTGCGTACAGCGCGGCGTTCCTTGGCCGCGCTACCGCGGGCGGCAAGCCAGTGAAGGCGTTCGAGGGGGATGCGCTGACTGTCAGCCCCTACTTGGGCTTCGACACCCTTGAGCCCTTTCTGAAAGACTGCGTTGCGCACGGCAAGGGTCTCTTCATCTTGGTGCAAACCTCAAATCCAGGAGCGAAGTCGCTTCAGGGCCTCGAAGCGGGCGGGCGCACCGTCAGCCAGCACGTGGCTCACTGGGTGGCCGAAAGGGGCAGCGTGCTGCTCGGCTCGTGCGGATGGTCAGGGCTCGGCGCTGTTGTGGGCGCTTCCTATCCGCGGGAGGCACAGGATCTGCGCGCCATTATGCCCGACAACTTTTTCCTGATTCCAGGGCTTGGCGCCCAAGGTGCAGGGGCCGCTGAGGCCGTTGCGGGATTCGGGGTTAAGGGGGGCAAGCGGGGCGGAGCCTTGGTTAATGCTTCGCGCGGATTGCTGGCGGGAACGAGCAGCACCCTTGAGGAGCTGTCAGGGATGATCCGGGGCAATGTCGAGCGCTTTAATGCTGACCTAAGCTCAGCGTTGCAGGGATGAGGAGACCTAGGCAGACCGCACCCCTCAGTTCGCTGTGCTGTTTGACTTTAATAACCCCGTCACGCACGATAACAGCCAATGGCCATATTCCCCAAAGGTTCCAGCAAATCACCGAATCCGAAGCCGCCAGCGGCTGACCCTCTCGTCGGCAGCTTTGTTCAGTATGAGGACAACGCCGCAGTTGTGCTGGCTGTCGTGGTGGCAACCAAGAAGGAGAAGCTGGCGGTGCTCAACGTTCGGGGCCGTGAGCTCGATCTCGCGGCCGGGCGCCTCTATGTCCTGCCTGGCAAGGAGCCAGCTGGCACGGGCGGGGCTGCGGCACGGTTGGAGGCGATGAAGGCGCTTCAGGCGCGCATCGACGCCGAGGCGGAGAAGCTCAACGTTGCAGAGCTGTGGAGCTTCGTGCACGAGGAGGCCCGAGCTCTTTCGGTGGCGGAGCTGTGCAAGGCTTATTTTGGGTCAGATGAGGTTGCAGCGCACGCCGGGCTTAGGGTCGCGCTGATACGGGAGCGGGTGCACTTTAAGCGTGACAGGGACCTCTTCGAGCCCCGCGCGCCTGGCGTTGTCGAAGACCTGCAGCGTGCAGAGGAAGCCAAGCGCAAAAAAGCGCAGGTGCGTGCGGCGACCATCGAGTTTCTGGCCCAAAGGGCAAAGGATCCATCAGTGCGGGTGCCGGCAGAGACGCTCGACAGCTTTCGCCTCATGGAAGAGGTTGCGGCCGGGATACAGCACACCGATCCCGCCCGGCAGAAGGAGGGCAGGGAGCTGGTCCACGCTGCATGCGATGCGCTGCGGATTCCGCAGCACGCCCACATCGAGAAGCAGGCGTTTGAGCTGCTGGTGGCGGCGGGCATGTGCAACGAGGACACGAACCTCTCTCTCATCCGCCACGGCATCCCGGCGGGCCACGATTCCGCCGCGCTTGAGCAGGCAGCGCTCCTCGAGGTGCCCCAGGCCGTGGCTGACTTTCCTGCACACGAGCGGGCCGTGCGGCAGGATCTCACTGCCCTCAAGGCATTCACGATCGACGACGCCTCGACGCAGGACATGGACGACGCGCTCTCGCTCGAGCAGACTCACGATGGCTGGGAGCTCGGCATACACATCACCGATGTGTCGTGGGCTATCCTGCCGGAGTCGGCTCTCGACCGGGCCGCGCGCCGGCGGGCCACCTCGATTTACTGCGCTGACCGCACTATTAACATGCTTCCGGAGGCCCTCTCAGACGGCAAGCTGAGCCTTCAGCCTGGTGCGGTGCGCCCCTGCCTCTCCGTGCTCGTGTCGTGCAGCAGCGTCTTCGAGATTACCGGGTCGAGGGTTGTGCCGTCGTTCATCAAGGTTGATCGGCGCCTCACGTACGATCAGGTCGATGCGCTGCTCGAGGAGGGGGACGCAACGCTGCTCACGATCCACGACATCGCTGCGGCATGCGAGGCGGGCCGGATACGCAACGGTGCTGTCAGGGTGCACAAGCGCGAGGCAGTTCCTTTCAAGGAGCCGGACGGCTCAATACGGCTCCTTGAGATCGACGAGGACGGACCTGCCCGCCTGCTCGTGTCAGAGATGATGGTGCTGGCAAACAGGCTGATGGCGGAGTTCGCGGCATCGAAGGGGATTCCGGTGCTCTACCGCGGGCAGGAGAGGCCTGAAGAGCCGGCGCCAGCGCAGCGCGCAGAGACCCCAGAAGGCCCCGCCAAGGACTTCTCGGCGCGCACCAAGCTCAAGAAATCCACCGTGACGTTTGAGCCTCAGCACCACTCCGGGCTTGGGCTTGATGCGTACATTCAGGCCACCTCGCCGATTAGGCGTTACCTCGACCTCTGCCACCAGCGGCAGTTCATCTCTTATTTCAGGGAGCAGAGGCCGTGGGTGACACGCCGTGAGCTAGAGGAGATCTTCCACGAGGTTGACTCCTGCCTGCAGGCCGCGACGCTCGCCAGCCGTGAGACGAGGCGCTTCTGGCTGATGCGCTACCTAGAGCAGAGAGACAGGAGCTCGCTGATAGCGGGCACCGTGGTGCGCCTCGATCTCAAGACGCCGCTGGTGGAGCTCGATGAGGTGTACATCACCGTCTTTGGCCGCGTGCCAAAAGGAACTCCGCTTGGCGCACGCCTCCTTTTTCGCATTACGGCGATCGATCCCCGCTCGGAGCTTATCCGGCTAGAGGCTGCGCAGGGCTAGGGCTCGAGGCGGCCCCCGTTACTGCCGGCAGGGCGGAGGGCTGTCCGTGAGCTTCAAGGATCTGCTCAATTCTGTGCAAGTCAACCGGCTTGGTGAGGTGCTCAGAGAAGCCCGCATCCTTCGCGCGCTTCTTGTCCTCGCGGGTTCCCCACCCCGTAAGGGCCACGAGCGTTACTTCCTTTCCGCCGGGGAGGCTCCGGATGCGCTCGGCAACCTCGTACCCAGAGAGCCCAGGGAGGCCGATGTCGAGAAAGATCGTTTTGGGCAAGCCGCCCTTAAGCAGCTCCAGCGCCTCAACGCCGGAGTGGGCAACGACAGCCTTGTGGCCCAGCATGGAGAGAAAGATCGCCAGGCTTTCGGCGCCATCCTCGTTGTCGTCCACCACAAGGACATCTTGGGGCAGCCGCAGAAGCTTTTGCGGCGGCGGCAGTGGTTGCGGAGCTGCCGCCTGCTCGCTAGCCAGCACGGGCAGGTGGATTCGAAATGTGCTGCCGGTGCCCACTCCGTTGCTTTCGGCCCGCACGTCCCCGCCGTGCATCTCAATGAGCTTCCTGACGATAGCAAGCCCTATCCCGAGCCCTCCCCTCGAACTCGGCGCAGCTTCGTCGACCTGGGCAAACATGTCGAAGACCGCCTCTAGCTTGTCCTTCGGTATTCCTAGGCCGGTGTCCCGCACGGCTATCTCCGCTGTCCCGTTAGTGCGTGACGCCTCCAGCGTGATTGTTCCGCCGTTGGGTGTATACTTGGCGGCGTTGCTGAGGATGTTTAGCACGACCTGGACGAGGCGAATTTCATCCCCGTTAATCAGTATCGGCACGCCTGGAAGGCGCACTACAAGGGAGTGCTGGGCAGCCTCAATAGCCGGTCGGGCGCTCTCGATTGCCGATTCAAGCACCTGCTGGAGAGAGACTGGGGAGCGCCGCAGTTCGAGGCGCCCCCGGGTTATCCGCGCCACGTCGAGCAGGTCATCGATTAGCCTCACCATCGACACGACTTGGCGCTCCATCATGTTCACGGTGCGCGCGGCGTCATCAGGGGTTGGCCCCTGTTTCAGGATCGTCAGGCCGGTGCGGATCGGTGCCAGGGGGTTCCGGAGCTCGTGGGCCAGCGTTGCCAGGAACTCGTCCTTTCGGCGCGCGGCATCCTTGAGCGCCTGGCGTGCGGCCCGCTGCTCCGAGATATCAGCGTGAATGCCGAGCGCCCGAACGGCCTTCCCCGTCTCGTCCCTCTCTACTACCCTGCCCCGGTCCAGAATCCAGAGCCATGAGCCGTCCCGACGGCGCAAGCGGTGCTCAGACGAGTACTCGGCGCTGTCTCCTGCCAGGTGCTCGTCGAGAGTGCGCCGCACCTCCGGCCTGTCATCGGGGTGTACGAGCGCCTCCCACGAGCTTACGTGCGGCTGTATCTCCTCGGGCCGGTACCCGAGCATCGAAGCCCAGCCGCCGCCAAACGTGACGTGCCCGGTCGGTATGTGCCAGTCCCAGAACCCAAGCTGTGCGGCCTCGAGCACCAGCTCCAGCCGGCGCCGCTCCTCCTCTAGCCGCCTCTCCATCTGGCGACGGTCGGTAATGTCAGCAAAGGTGCCCACCATTCGCGCCGCATTGCCGGCAGAGTCGTAGTAGATGGCGCCGACAGACTCAAACCAGTGGATCTCGCCGTCTGAGAGCCGCATGCGGTAGACGTCGCGGTAGTCGTTGGCCTTCTTTTCGAATAGCGAGCGTAGCGCCGACTCGATTCGCGCAAGATCCTCTGGCACTACCAATTGGCTCCAGTTCTCATAGGTGTGCCGGAACGCCTCCGGAGTTACCCGCATCATCGCCAGCATCTGGTCTGACCAGATAACTTTGCCTGACCCAACATCCCAGTCCCATATCCCGATCCTTCCGGCCCGCTCCGCTAAGTTTGAGCGCGCTGTCCTCTGTTGCAGCTGGCTGACGAGGATAGCGCGCTCAAGAAATGTGCTCGCAAGCTGGGCGAGCATCTTTCGGGTTGACAACCGCGCTGCGTCGCTCTCTGCCCCCTGCCCACAGCGGCAGAGGAAGAGGAGAGCTCCCCACACAGCTCCATCTGAGAACTGGATCCTCCGCACCTTGCAGAGGGAGAACCCGGCGGATGACAAGCGAGCGCTGATAGCGGGGCTGAAGATTGAGCTTAGGTCTGTGATCACCGACTCATCAGCCTCGCTCAGCAGGCGCTGCAGGCTAGCGGCGCTATCTCCGGCGATGGACTCGGGCAGGACCCGCCCCCTGGCCGCGTGCTGCTGTGAACAGTGGAGTAGGATGGCCCCGGTTGGGGAGTTCAGCTCAGCTGCGTAACAGTCGCAGAAATCAAGGAGGGACTCGCACGCTGCGGTCACCTCGTGAATGAGGTGAGGCAGCGGGGCCCCTAAGCTGGAGAGCTTGAGGAGCGACTCTATCGTCTTGTGCTCGAGCTCGATCCTGTCCTCTGGGCTACGCAGCCCCGCAGCGGAGGAGAGCTCCTGGGCCAGGTAGCAGAAGCGGGGATAGCGAGAGGAGCCGCTATCGAGCGGCAGCACCTCCCCAGAGAGCCAAGTGCCAGGTGCTGCTGCCTCTCCCAGCCTGGCCGAGAATCGCCGTGGCGCATTGCTCTCACGAACCGCGTTGCACTCGGCGAAAAGGGCGGCCGCAAGCTGCCCCCCTGCGGCAAGCTCAGAGCTCAGCTTGCCAGCGGTTCCACCGGGCCGTTCTCCGAGAGCACGGGATGCGGCCTCGTTCTCGAAGAGGTGGCGCAACTGATCCCGCTCAAGCTGCACAACACCCAAGAGAGACGAGGTGCTGCGCAAGGCGCGGCAGATGCGCCGCCGAGAGATCGCTGCGAGGAGCGCGGGCGGAAGAGGGGAGCGGTGGTGCTTCCAGTTAAGGGCTGCTGCGCGCACGAGCA
>JAFMJG010000086.1 GCA_017853605.1 bacterium | reverse complement strand
CCTTTCGGTCCCGGGATTTTAAGTCCCGTATGTCTACCATTTCATCACTCGGGCGAAGAGTGGCGCCCCCTAGCAGGCTCTGATGACCCTACCAAATACAGCTTAATCGGCATAGCACCCGGCAGCGCGGCGCTACTTGAGCTTCGTCTTAGTCTTTGGGAACTCCCGCCAGTACTCCCCCGTGCCTCGCCGAAGAATCCTGTCCTCCGGATACAACTCAAACGGGCTTAAGGTGGGCATCGCCCGAAACTTCTCGTACAGGGGCAAAAATGGGCGCTCAATACACTCCTTGAAGAGTGCCTCGAAGCTGTCGATCGTGAAATACGTCGCCTGGAGGTCGTCGATGTAGTACCCCGTCCTAAGCACCCGGTCGACATCGAACTGAAGCCAATTCGAAGACGGGTCGTTAATGAGGTACTTCGTCTCCCCGAATGAAGACATAATTCCCGCCCCGTAGGCCCGGACCTCCCCGTTGTTCCTGATGAGCCCGAATTCAATCGTGTACCAATTGAGCCGCGCGAGGAACTTTATCCCCTTATGGTCCAGCGCCTTGAGCCCAGCCTTCCCATACTCCTGCATGTAGCTGGCGTAGTCGGGGTGCGAAAGAAGCGGAATGTGCCCAAACACATCGTGAAAGATGTCCGGCTCCTCGAGATAGTCGAGCTGCTCAGGCTTGCGTATAAAGGTTCCGGCGGGAAACTGCCGATTAGAGAGCATAGTGAAGAAAGGCTTCGACGCAATCAACCCCGGGACCGGAAGGACCTCCCAGCCCGTAGCCGCACGGAGGTGCCTATTGAGCTTTTCGTAGTCAGGAACTGTGTCGGGCCCGAGATGCAGCCTCCGGAGCCCGTCGAGGTACTCATCGCACACATGCCCCTTGAGCGCCCCGACCTGCCTGTTGTAGAGCGTCTGCCAGGTCGCATGGTCCTGTGGCGTGTAGTCACCCCAACGCTGCTCGATTAGGCACTCCTCAACGGATTGCGCCTCAAGGATGGCGTGCCCCTTATCATCACCCATTGAAGGTACCCCCAAGGGGGAAACACTCCCCCCTTACATTAGAGCAAATAGAGCTCCGGTGGGCAAAGCACAATTGGGCAGGCCTAACAGGCTCGGCGGCTTAAGCAGGCAGAATAACGCGCTTTTCAAGGCTAGCCGCAAGGCGCGGCACGCTACGCCCTGTTCGGCGAAGGCTCCTCTGGCATCACCACCCGCACATGTACCTCCCGCAGCGCCCGATCGCTGGGAACGCTCGGCGCACCCATCAGGAGATCTTCAACCGACTGGGCCATCGGAAACGCGATGACGTCACGTATGGCGCTCTCCTGGGCTAGGAGCATAACGATCCTGTCGATGCCCGGGGCAAAGCCCCCGTGAGGCGGGGCGCCAAACTTGAATGCCTTAATCATCCCGGAAAACTTCTCGTCGACCTCAGCCCTGCTGTAACCCGCAATTTCAAACGCCCGATACATCAGCTCAGGCCTATGATTGCGAATCGCGCCGCTTGAGAGCTCATGCCCGTTGCACACAATGTCGTACTGGAACGCCCGAATATCGAGCGGGTCCTTCGAGTTGAGCGCCTCCATGCCGCCCTGCGGCATAGAAAATGGATTGTGCGAGAAGACCACCTGCTTTAGCTCCTCGTCGTACTCGTACATCGGAAAGTCGGTCACCCAGCAGAAACGGTATCCGCCCGAGAGAAGCCCGAAATCCTCGCCAAGCTTGGTCCTAAGCCTTCCGAGGTGCGGCAGCACCGATCTCGGCTTGCCCGCGCCGAAGAGCACGAACTGCCCCGGCTCGAGCGAAAGCCGGGCAGCCAGGGCCGCCTGCTCTGTCGGGCTGAAGAACTTCGCCACACTTCCTTTCCAGCCGCCCTCTTCAACAACGATGTAGGCTAATCCCTGGCCGCTCCACTTCTTAAAGAGCTCGATTGTGTCGTCAAAAAACTTCCGGGGCGGAGTGGGCGCCTTCGGCATCGCAATGGCGAAGATCCCCCCACCGTCAGCGATCGCCTTCTGGAATACCTGAAACGCAGTCCCCTCGAATACAGCGGTCACGTCCGCGATGCGCAGCGGGTTCCGCAGGTCCGGCTTGTCAGAGCCGAAAGCCGCCATCGCCTCCTGGTACGTGATCCGGGGAAACGGCACGGGGGTCACCGTGTCCTTGGCGAAGGTCTTGAACACCTCGTGCAGAAGATGCTCACCGAGGGTGAACACATCCTCCTGCTCCACAAAGCTCATCTCTATGTCGAGCTGGTAGAACTCCCCCGGTGACCGGTCGGCGCGCGGATCTTCATCCCTAAAGCACGGGGCGATCTGAAAGTAGCGGTCAAATCCGGCGACCATGAGCAGCTGCTTGAACTGTTGCGGAGCCTGGGGCAGCGCGAAGAACTTCCCAGGATGAAACCGCGAGGGAACGAGGAAGTCCCGCGCCCCCTCGGGCGAGCTGCTCGTCAGGATTGGTGTCTGAAACTCGTGGAAGCCCTGCCCCCACATAATCTCACGGATGCGCTGGATGACCCGCGAGCGAAGGATGATATTCTCGTGAACTTTCTCCCGGCGAAGATCAAGAAAGCGGTACGTAAGCCGAGTCGACTCAGGCGCCTTGTCGTCCTCGGCAATCAGGAACGGAAGCACCTCAGCTGCCGAGTGAACCACAAGGGACTCACAGTGCACCTCGACCTCACCGGTCTCAAGCTTCGGATTCACCAGCCCTGGCTCCCGTTGGCGCACCATGCCACTCACCTGAACCACTGACTCCACCCGCAGCCCCTGTACCTCCTCAAGCCCCGCAGCGTTGAAAACCACCTGCGTCTGCCCGTAGTTGTCGCGCAGGTCAACGAATACGACCCCACCATGGTCGCGCTTCCGGAGTATCCAGCCAGAGAGGGTCACTCTCTGGCCCGCGTCCGACGCGCGAAGCTGGTCGCAGGCATGGGTACGGTAAATGGAGGATATGGGAGCTCTCATCAATCTCCTTTCTGGTTGCTGTCGGCCAGCAAGGGATATAGCAGAGAAGTGCTGGACAGTCATCTCAGCTTCTTGCCATAAACACACGCGCTGACGGCACTTTTTTGCCCAGCTCGCGTACATGCGACGAAGCCTTGCGAGGATTAGCGGCTACGGCAGGGCCAGCGGGCAGCGGCTCTAGAGAATAAGCCCGGTCAGGGGCGTAGCAACCGGCGCCATAATCATCGTTCGCGAGGGCGCCTCGAACACGAAGCGCGACGCCTCCCGCCCACCGCCCATGGCAACGTCGACAACGGTCAGGCTTCCCTCATCGTGGATCTTCAGCTTCACGACGAACTCCGCCGCAGCTCCCTCAAAGGTGTTGAAGACCCGCATGCGGGGCGGGTCGCCCGGCGGCGATCCAGGAGGGCGCTCAAGGATGTACCATCCGTTCCGAACTCGCTGGTCACAAGCCAGCTCCTTATCGACGAATTCAAACCCTGAACCGTCGCCCCGGCGGCGCATCTCAACTGGTGTCCCGGCATCCCCGGCGAGAACCTTGTGGAGCTCGCTTAGGGAGGTAATACACGCCTGTTTAAGTATTATTGAGGCGAACTCCCGTGGCCTCTGCGGCGAAAGCGTGAAGCTGGCGGCAGCTGCCTCCCCCGCCACTTTTCTCGCTGGCGCGTTGTTGCTCATCGCAGGCATGGGGTCCCTCCTTCCCGATGGACATAATCCCAACTGGCTGAATTCCAAAAGGCAACAAATGCTCAGCCTTCAAGATCCCCCTAGGTATTGTGATGCCGCCACCCCCCTCTTAGGTTCTGAGCCCCGTCATCCCCCTACCCGACCCGAAAGCGAAAGCTCGGACAGCCACCGAGCTTAGCTGACGTCAGGACTACGTGAGGGGTCCGGAGCCCTAGTACTTGAGCGGAAAGCGCCAGTTAAGAAATGTTGTGGTCATTAGGATGAGGATAAAAATCACCTGAACCCTGCTATCGATACGGTTTAGCCTGGCGATTACCGCGGGACGATCAGCCTCCGGAGTCATGTGAAGCTTGTTTGAGCTCCATACGAAGAGACAGAAGAGGCTGAAGGTGATGAGGTAGCTCACTGCGTATATCTGGTCGAGGTAGGTATTGTAGGGCAAGAATGGCAGAGTCTGCCGATACGCCTGCTGGAGAAAGACAAGTGTCAGGAGCGCGGTCGACGGAATCGCGATACGGACCTCCCACAACGTGGGGCCAAGCGCCGGGGCAACGAGCACAATCAGCATCACCACCAGAAGGGGCAGCAGGAGCTGCTGGCAAGAGGCGAACCCCGACTTGACATAGGAGATCTCGAGCCGCACCTGGCTAAATTTCGTGTCGGCCGTCCCGCCCGGACGGACGTACCCGAAGGCTGTAGGGAATGACTGCAGGTACTCGCTTATTGAAAAGCCCCCAGTCGCAAAGCCGATGATGTCTATAAACTGTCCCACGCCCGACTGGCCAGCATCAGCAACAAGGCGCACCTTGGAAGCTTCAAAGGTGTCCCCAATGGCGTTCAGGCCGAAGATGATCGGGAACTGCAGGCTCTCGAAGGGATACCGGTGAAGGTCAACGGACTGGACGTAAAAGCGCCCCGCAAACCGCAGAAGCTGGTACGACTCCCCACTCGGCAATGTAATCGGTTTTGCGTACACGGGGGCAAGCACCCAGTCCCAGGAGTTGACCCGGTTAACAGGGCTGAGCGCCTGTTCAACAGACAGGCCCTGAGAATTAAGCAACTCCTGGAAATCCCTGCCCCAGGTAATCCATACAAGCCCCTCGGCGGCTATCGACTGGGTTGTCACGCTAAAGTCGTAGACGTTCTCTGCAAAGATGCCGAGCCGTGCCGTCGTAATGCCGGGCGGCCACTGCGTCTCGGCGGTGACGGCGCGCAGCTCGCCTCCATAATCATACGGCTTTACTGAAAAGTAACCCCTGCGATTTGCCACAATGATCGTAAGAAGGGCCGACAGGCCAAGCACTAGCAGCACGCGAAAAAAAACCTTCCTCATCAACACCCTCCCTGAACAAGGAAAAAGCTCACTCAACCGCCCGTCCCGCCGTGGCAGGCTGCGGCCCCGGTTCCGGGCCAGCCCCAACCAGCCCCAGCACGCCCGCAGCGATCCGGTCGGCAGCCTGCAAGCCGCGAGGCTCAGACGGCGCACCCTTCATCGAGCGGTACCTGGACGGGTCAAGGAGGCTCTCAAGCGCCTCTCTAAGCCGCCGCCCGAACTCCGGCCTCGCCTCCTCAACAACGAGCGCTTTCCCCAAGCTCTCGAGCGCCCGTGCATTGTCGCTCTGGTGAGTTCCCTGCTGAAATGGGTAGGGCACAAAGATCGCTGGCCTGTTCACGCACGCTATCTCAGCAACGGAGCTCGCGCCGGCGCGCGACACGATCAGGTCGCTCCAGTCGTAGGCGCCCGCCATATCATCGATGAACGAAACCACAGAGGCCTTGACCTGTGCAGCGCGGTAGCAGTTCATCACCAGCTCCATCGATTCCGGACGGCACTGGTGCACCACCTCAATGTTCCGGTCAGCCAGCAGAGGCGCCACCTCTGGGACCGCCGAATCGAGGCCCCGCGCCCCCTGGGATCCCCCGAGGACGAGCAGCCGCTTCGGCGCATCATCCCTGACCCCTAGCCGGTCAACGCGGGCCAGCTCGGGTCGGACGGGGTGCCCAGTAAACTCAATGCGCGCGCCCCCCCGAATTCGTGTTGCCTGAAACGAGACCGATACCGAGCGGGCAAAATACCCGAGGACGGAGTTGGCCAATCCAGGATGAAGCTCGGCCTCGTGGCACCAGGAGGGTATACCCATGCACCGGGCGACAACGACCGGAAGGACCGACACATACCCGCCCACACCGACCACCACATCAGGCCTAAACCGCCGATAGAGCGCCACAACCTGCGCAAGCCCCAAAGGAAGGCGCCATAGGAATTGCAATACCCCAACAACGTTGCGGCGCTTCACGCCAGCTGAGGACACGACGTGCCGCACGTAACCGGCCGCCACAACAAGCTTCTCTTCAAGTGGCCGCCCAGCGCCGACAAACTCGATGACGCACCCAGGAGCGGCGCGCTCAAGAGCCTTTGCTATGTGGAGGGCGGGGATTAAATGGCCGCCAGTGCCGGACGCGGCGATGAGCACACGCAGCGAGCCAGGAACGCTCCTGCTGGCGCCATTCGGCGGCATTTCATGCTTGTTCTCGCCCTGACTCATCCTGCGCACTGCAACGAAAGAAAGCGCCTCCGGCCTAGCCCCAGTGACCCCTAGCTTGGCCCAAGCGGCGGCTCGCCCACCTCGCGCCGAATGCCGAGCAGCAGCCCGACGACGCCGAGGCAGGCTATCAGGCTTGACCCGCCATAGCCAACCAGCGGGAGAACCATTCCCTTGGTGGGCAGGAGCCCTATCACAACCCCTATGTTAAGCAGCGCCGGCGCCACGATGATCATGGTGAGCCCAACCGCCAAAGCGAAGAGAAAGGTGTCCTGCCGCACGCTCTTTGCCAACAGAAGCCCACGCCACATGAGAATGAGGAAGGCGAAGATAATGCAGAGGCCCCCGATAAACCCCAACTCCTCCGAGATCACCGCGAAGATGAAGTCAGTGTGCGCCGCAGGCAGGAAGAAGAGCTTCTGTTGGCTTCCACCGAGGCCCACTCCAGAAATCTGGCCAGTGCCTACTGCGATCAGTGACTGGATCAGTTGATACCCCTTTCCGGACGCATCAGCAAACGGCGAGAGGAAGCTCACAACTCTCATCATTCTGTAGGGCGAAACGAGCACCAGCACCGCCGCCATCCCTCCGACGACGACCGAACAGAGCCCAAAATGTGCCAGGCGAACGCCCACGGAGAGCGCCATACACAGCACTACTACGGTGATCACCGCCGATGACCCGAAGTCCGGCTGAAGGAGCAGGAGCGCAGCGACCACAGCTACCAACCCAAAAGGCTTAAAGATCCCATCTGCAAAGGAGCGAATGCGGGTTTCGTGGCGCGCGAAGAACCCAGCCATGAACACCACCATGCACACCTTTACAAATTCTGCGGGCTGGAACCTGATCGGCCCAAACCTCACCCACCGTGATGCACCGCCCGCCCGGTCCGCTATTCCCGGAATGAGCGGAAGCGCCAGAAGGAACACCGACACCCCGAACAGGTACGGTGAGACCCGCCGCAAAAAGGAGAGCGGCACCCGCATGCACACCATCATCAGCCCTACTCCAAGGATCGCCGACAGGGTTTGCCGCTTGGCGTAGAACATCGCATCCCCGAGCCGCTCCTGTGAGATAATGCCCGTGGTAGAGTACACCATCACAAGCCCGAACCCGACGAGGAGCAGCACGGCTCCAACCAGCACGAAGTCCACCGGCGACGGGGCCCGCAGGTGCTGCATCCGGGCAGGATGGGAGGTGGCCGCGTAATTCATTAGGGGAGTATGCTCGAAGAGCCCCGGTAACAACAGCTCAAAAATGGCCCGTTAAGCCTCGTCAAGGGCCGCACGAGCACCCCTCAATGCCTAGCTGGTCCCTTGTCTGTTCGTGGCCTATCAGACACTATGAGGCGATGAATTCTAGGGCTGTCCCGGCGGGACAGGAGCTACCACCTGTTAACGTGCGCAAACTCGGTTCTCAGGGCCCCACTGTGGTCATGCTGCACGGCTGGGGGCGTTCGCTGGGCGCTCTCCTTCCGTTAGGGGAGCTTCTCTCGAGCTCGTGCCGCGTTATCCTCCTTGATCTTCCTGGCTTTGGCCTCTCGCCCCTTCCATTCGGAGCCTCAAACGATGGGGGAGGCTGGTCGACTAAGGAGTACATGGCTCGAATTCATGAGGTCCTTGCTCAAGAGGGCGTGTCACGGTGCATCCTCTTGGGGCATTCATTCGGCGGGCGCATCGCCGTGCGGATGGCCGCCTCCTTCCCCTCTCTAGTATGCGGAGTGGTCCTAATCGGAAGCCACGGGCTACGGCGTGAGAGGCCGCTGCTCCAGGAGCTTCGTATTCGGGGAATTCGGCTCGCCACGGGGATCGCCAAGAGAATTGACGGAGTCCTGGGAACGCGTCTCTTTGCCCATTTCCTTGCGCCCCGGTTCGGCTCCCGGGATTACAAGGCTGCGGGGGAGCTCCGAAAGACCCTGGTGAGGACTGTGAATGAGGACCTCGCCCTTGAAGCCCAGGCGATCGACGTGCCCACGCTTCTTCTGTGGGGAGAGAACGACAGCGAGACGCCCATCGATTTAGCGCACAGCTTTCAGCGCCTCATCGCAGGCTCAGAGCTGCACGTGTTTCCCCGCAAGGGACACGAGCCGTTCTCGGATGTAGGGGCGCACCTCTTGGCGGGCACGATAGAGCGTTTTCTTTCGAGTCGAGGGCTCAATGTTGGGTAGCCTCTCCGTTGTCATCTTAGCCGTCGCCCTGCTCTCCTTCGGCCATCGGCGAATCAGGTCTTACTTGCGCTATTTTCAGCAGGAGGAGTACTCCTCCACTCGCTTCCTCGCGTGGCTCTCTCAGCGCAGGGCCTTTGACACGCGCGGCACCGCCGTCATGGCCCTTCTCGCGATCCTCTCAGTGCTTCTTCCGGGCCCTTGGCTTGTGCCCCTCTGGTCTGCCTCTGCGGCCGCGCTGCTCCTGGCCGTCGTGTTTGTGGTAGAGGACGATCCCCTTACTGCCGGGAAGCTCAAGCTCAACATGACCCAGCGTGCCTCTAAGATCGCGCTCGTGGCAGAGGCGCTCTACGCTGCCCTTGTTCTGGCGCCGCTGCTCCTCATCAATTGGTGCTGCGGAGCCCCGGCTCACGCCATGGCGTACCTCGCGCTGTGCGGAATGGTTATCGCACAGGCCCCCCCGCTCCTGCTGCTTGTGGCGAACAAGCTCCTTTGGCCTGCCGAGCGGGCGCTGCAGGAGTCTTATTACGCAGACGCGAAGCGCGTTTTGAGAAAGGTGGCTCCCTTCACTATCGGAATCACCGGGAGCTACGGCAAAACCGGGGCGAAAGCCGCCTTAGGAGAGCTCCTTACCCAGTGCCTCGGGCCGACATTCTGGCCCCGAAAGAGCATCAACACCGTTATGGGCATCACCAGGGCGATTAGGGAGCAGATGCGCCCGTTTCACCGCTACGCCGTGATCGAGATGGGGGCCTACTCTATCGGCTCAATTGCGCGCCTCTGCGACTTCACTCCTCCGAGAGCGGCGCTCGTCACCGCCGTGGGGGTCATGCACCTTGAGCGCTTCGGCAGCGCGGAGAATATCTACCGGGCCAAGTCGGAGCTCGCCCTTGCCCTGCCGACGGACGGAATCCTCGTGTGCAATGGCGACAGCCCAAATGCCAGGCGCATGGCTGCCGAGCACCCCTCAGGCACGACCATTCTCTACGGGCTCGACCGGGGCCGGGGGCACCTTGACTGCTTCGCATCTGATCTCTCGTTCAGCGACAGGGGTACCTCGTTCACCCTTACGTGGCGGGGCGAGCGGCACCCCGCCTTTACGCCGCTCCTTGGGCGGCCGGCCGTTCTAAACGCCCTGGGGGCCTTTGCAATGGCGTGTGCGCTCGGCGCTGAGCCGGCCTACGCCGTTGCCTGTCTTGCAAACCTCAGGCCTGTTGATAACCGCCTGGTCCTCGACAGGCAGCCCGGTGTGTCGTTCCTTCGGGACGCCTACAACTCGAACCCAGTTGGGTTTGAGGCTGCGCTTGAAGTGCTTAAGGGGCTCCCGGCGCGCCGCCGCATCGTGATCACCCCCGGAATGGTAGAGCTGGGCGAGCAGCAGGGCCCCGAGAATCGCAGGCTCGCATCGCTGTGCGCCGGGGTCGCCGACCTCGTCCTCGTCGTTGGCAGGACCAACCGTGAAGCGCTCTTAGCAGGGCTGGCAGACGCACAGTTCCCCGGAGAGAGGATCATCGCGGTGCAGAGCCGTGATGAGGCGTTTTCAGCTCTCAAGGACCGCCAGTTAGAGGGGGACCTCGTTCTTCTTGAGAACGACCTCGGTGATCTCCTTGAGGGCACGGTGAGATTTTAGGTGGCTGCATGACTGATCGATTGCGGGTTGCGGTTCTCTTCGGCGGTCGCTCCGTGGAGCACGAAATATCAGTTATTTCGGCGCTCCAGCTCATGATGGCGATAGACCCGGCGAAGTATGAGGCGCTCCCCGTCTACATCTCGCCAAGCGGGACGTGGCACACGGGGGAGGCTCTCCTGGACCGGAGTTTTTACAGCAGGGTGCCCAGCTCACTCGGAGGACTCGTGGAGGTTACTCTCCTGCCCAAGCCTGGCGTGGGAGGCCTTACCAAGGTTGCTGGCGGCGGCGTAATCCCGGTCGACGTGTTCCTCCCGGCTTTCCATGGGCAGTATGGCGAGGACGGCTGCATCCAGGGCCTGTTTGAGATGGCGGAGGTCCCGTACACCGGGAGCAACGTGCCTGCCTCAGCGGTTACGATGAACAAGTATCTCTGCAAGATGTTCCTCGCTGCTCACGGTATCCCGGTTCTTCCGGCAGCCGTTGTCGAGCGGGGGGACGCGCAGCGCAACATCCAGGGCGTCGTCGCGTCGATCGCTGCCGATCCAAGGTTTGGCGCCTACCCCCTCTTCGTGAAGCCGTGCAACCTGGGCTCAAGCATCGGAGTGTCCCGGGTTGAAGTGCCGGGCGATCTTGCGGCGGCACTCGCAAAGGTCTTTCGCTACGATACGCAGGCCCTTGTGGAGCCGTGCGTCTCTCAGCTCATGGAGATTAACGTCTCTGTCCGTGACTGCAACGGGGCGGCGCCGTCGGTTGTCGAGATCCCGGTCTCCCAGAGTGGCGTGCTTTCGTACGAGGAGAAGTACATGCGGGATGGGGGCAAGAAGTCTGGACAGTCGCAGGGCATGGCGAGCCTGACACGAATTATAGATCCCCCCGACCTCGCTGCCGAGATTCGGGATGCAGTGACGTCCTACGCGACCCGCTCATTCAGGCTCTTGGGCTGTTCCGGGGTGGCTCGGCTCGACTTCATCTACGATCTCGCCGCAAGCGCGGTGTACTTCAACGAGCTAAACGCCTTTCCTGGCAGCTGCTCGTTCTACCTCTGGGCAAAGTCCCGCCCGCGCGTGCTGTACACGGAGCTGATCGACGGGATGATCCAGGCAGCCTTAAGGTCATATTCGGTGGTCTCATCGCTCGAAAGGGATATCGGCCTAAGGGCCTTACGAACTTAGGAAACAGATGATTATCCGCATGCTCTTCAAGCGCTACCAGCCCGCGCTCGTCACGACCCTCATGGTCTCTTTCGCGGTGTTTGTCATCCCTGCCCTGGCAATCGTGCTGACAGTCTCACAGTACCAATCGGAGCATTCCATCCGCACGCACCTCGATGCCGAGCTTGGCAGGACAAAGCTCGACACTGACCGTGCGCTGGACGGATTTTTTCGGCCGGTGGTCAACGCAGCAGCCTTCCTCTCGGAGTCCGTGGCCCTAGACCAATCGGAGGTCAGGGATCCATCTTTTAACGCCATGCTGTATCAGGTCCTCTCGAAGATTGACCAGGTCGTCAACGTAAACATCGCCTTCCAGGAGGGGTACTTTCGCGCCTTTGGCCGGATTGACGCAGAGATTCTTGCCCGGCATCCAGAGGTCCCTCCCCAGGCACGGTGGATGGCCCAAGTTTCTCAAGGAACAGAGGGCCACGCCGCCCACATAGCTGAACGGACGTTCTACGGAGACTATCCCGAAATCATCGAGAGCACCTCGACAGAGCAGGATATCGACTACCTCGACTCTGAGGCCTTTGTGGGCGCAAAAGCGGCAGGGGGAACCTTTTTTAGCAACGCCCACATCGGTCGAGTAAGTGGCAAGCGCGTCATAAGCGTGGGGCAGCCCATATTCGCCGACCGCAAATTCATCGGTGCCGTCACCGTGAGTGCCTCTGTGAAGGAGCTCTCCTCATTCCTCCTTCAAAATCGGATGAGCATCAACACCGAGTCTTTTATCCTGGACAGCCAGAACAACATTCTCGCGGCTTCCGCCCTGGCGGATACGCTGCGCCAAGGCGGGGTGGCCCGCAACGCCGAGACTCTTGAGCGCCGGGTCGTGGCGATTGACGATCTGCGCTCGGGCCCGAAGAGGTCAGTCCTTGAGCACAGCTTCCTCGCAGAGCTCGATGGTGTGGAGTACAATGTCTCGATATTTCCGATCAAGAGCAGCCTAGGCCTCCAGATGCGGGCGCTTGTCGTGACGCCCCTCGACGACTTCGTGGGGGACCTGCGCCGCTCGCGTCGGAACTTTGCGTTGCTGGTCGCTCTCCTTTTGCTCGTGGAGGCGTTCCTCATCGTCAGGGTGTCGCGCCGAATGGCCCGCAAGGTCCGCGGCCTAACCGGCGCCATAGAGAGCATCCGGGCGATGCACTTTGACGGCGGCCTGCCGGGCAGGGATACGGCCTACGTTCAGGAGCTCAGCGAGCTCCAGCAGGGCATCTCGCTGCTGCAGAGCGCCCTTCGATCGTTTGCGCTCTACGTGCCGCTCGGAGTCGTCCGTCGGCTCGTTGAGGAGGGCCGGCCTATCGCCCCCGGAGTTGAGCGCCGAGACCTTACGGTTCTCTTTTGCGACCTTGAAAATTTTTCGACCCTTGCGCAGTCCATCCCCGCTGAGGAGCTGCTGGAGTACTCAACGGCCTACTTTTCGATTGCGACCGAGGCCATAACTCGTCATGGCGGCACCGTCGACAAGTTTATCGGGGATGCAGTTATGGCTTTCTGGGGCGCGCCGCAGCCTGTCGACGACCACGCGGTAAGGGCGTGTCGGGCAGCTGTGGATCTCGTTAGGGGGCTGGAGTCGAGGAATGCCGAGTGGCGCGCCGAGGGAAGGCGAACTCTCCGTGTTCGCGTTGGTGTTAATTCATCCTCGGTCCTCGTGGGCAATATTGGATCTCCAGACCGCCTCAGCTACACAGCTATTGGGGACGGGGTCAACGTCGCTTCGCGGCTCGAGGGCAAAAACAAGGACCTCGGCACATCGATTTGCATCAGTGACAGCACCTACGAGCTGGCGAAAGCAAGTATCGTTGCCCGGCCGCTTAAGCCAATTAGCGTTAAGGGGCGTCAGGGGGAGTTTATGGTGTACGAGCTCCTGGACGTTGTTCCGGCGCAGCCGCTAGCTCAGGCAGCGCCCCACATCTGAACCCTCTCCTACCTTCTCGTCCTGACCCTGTTGGGGGCCCCTTGGCCTACCATGCACCGGTCTCGGCCCCTAGTCGGAGCCGTTTCGGGCGGCCTCGGGATGTCCCCGCTGCCGCTCAGCCTTAGCGCCCCTGTGTATCTGCCTACGTATGCCTAAGCCGTTCCTCCCAACACTTTCCCCGGAAGAGGCGACCGTACTATCGTCGCTCGCCGCGATTGGCCACGCGCCGGTTCGCTCTCTGGCCGAGTCCTCGGGCCTCAAGCCACACGTCGTGCGCGCTCTGCTGCGCCGCCTAACCGAGCGCGGGGCTCTACGCCCCTTCTGTGCGCTTAATTGTGGCGCCCTAGGCCTCTCGCCATATACCGCCTATTTCTCGCTTGATGGCACCTCCGCTCAGGCCAAGAGGCGGGTCACTGAGGCACTTACTGCCCACCCATCTGTCTCGTGGCTAGCCGAGCTGGCAGCAGAGCCTCAATACGGCGTTCAGCTGCTAGCCCCCTCGGCGCACGACGCGCTACGGGCCTTCGGCGAGCTTCGCGCCGCAATCGGCCTGCCGTGGGCCAAGAAGGCAATCCTTCAGTTCTCGGAGCTGCACTTCTGGCCCCTTAAGCCCTTTCTCACGCATGCGGCTGGCGCCGCTGCTCACTCGATTCGGCGCTTTGACGAGCCGATCTCTATCGACGACCTCGACCACGCACTCTTGCGCTTCAGGAGCTTCGAGCCCCTCTCGTCAGATGCCCGCCTGGCCCGGGCCGTTGGGCTCCCGGACGCAACGGCTACCTATCGTCTCCGCAGAATGCAGGCCGCTGGAGTGATCACCGGATACGGCTTTATGGTTAACCCCTCCGCCCTCGGGGTCGCCGAGGTCAAGGTCCTCGTGGCGCTCAGGGTCGCCGACCTCTCATTGACTGAACAGCTGCTGGCATTCGCCAAAGACTCCTCGGGGTGTATCGGGGCGGGGGCGTGCCTCGGAGCATGGGACTTTGAGTTTACTGTGCTGGACAACCGCCACGATTCCCTGCGGCGCTTCACCTCGGCGCTATCAGCGCAATTTGGGGGCGTCATCGACACGCTGCAGGTCCTGCAGGTCGAGGCAACCATTAAGGCGAGTAGCTATCCGTTTGCTAACAGAGCTCCGGCCGCCCCGGCCCGCATCCGGGCAGCAGGCCGCGCGCTGGGGGCAGCCTAGCGCCCGCTACGGCCCTAGCCAAAAAAA
>JAFMJG010000085.1 GCA_017853605.1 bacterium | reverse complement strand
CCGAGATAGTGCCGAGGCTCCTTGAGAGCTTCGATGGGGTGAACATTGAGCAGCTCCAGGACACCCTCAGGTCGAACAAGGACGACCAGCGAACAATTGAGGAGGTGTTTGACCTGATCAACCCTGAGGCGACGCTGCGCCGCTCTATTAAGGAGATGAAGATCGATCTCGACCTCATCAACGAGACGCTGCTGCACCTTGAGGGGTACTCTGCCAAGGAGGTTGCGTGCGAGATATTTGACCTGGTCTCGTCGATGAAGAGCGAGCAGCTAGGGGCGGCGGTGCTCGATGTGCTGGCCCCGCCATCGGCGAGCAGGCGCAATCCCCGGATTCCAGAGGACATCAACTGGTCAGACGAGATGACTTTTCAGATCGGGCTCTCGTTCCAGCGCGACTATGGGCATGACCTGGTGGACATGTGCCGCAAGGCGGGGGTGCCGGCCAGCATGCTCGAGGACCTCACCGCGCGGATCTTCGGCCACGAGGTGTGCTCATCTGCCCGCGACCTGCACGCGATCATAAAGCTGAACAAGGAGGGGCAGAGCTCTCCGGACTACTCAGAGGAGCGGGTATGCAGCTACCTTGAGAGCCGGGGCGTGCGCCACCGCGAGCGCCTGCTGCGTGCCTACAACTCCTTCTGGTCGCACATGCCGGGCTTTAGCCACCTCGTAGATGACGTCTCTAAGCACTTCAAGGACACCGCAGTCAAGAAGAAGATGCTCGTCATGCTGATGAGCTTGAGCTCCGAGCGCAAGCGCCCTTCTGCCAATCCAGTTGGGATCCACTGAGAGCAGCGGGGGGTAGCCGAACGGGCCGTTTGCCTGGTACAAGTCGCTGGATGGGCAGAACGGTTTTGTCGGGCTGCCCCGCCTGCTCGGGCCCGCGTAAGAGCCCTCGTGCCCCCCGCGAACTGCTATGGCTATCACGTCCCACACACGCCGCGCCGCCTCGTCTCGGGCAGGCATGCGCAGCACCCTGCTTGGAGTCGCTGTAAACTTTGTCTTGGCGGCGGTTAAGGGCATCGCCGGCGTTGTGGGGAGCTCTTACGCGCTGATTGCTGATGCCATCGAGTCTGCCTCCGACATCCTGACCTCGCTGGTGGTGCTGGGCGGGCTGACCCTGGCCGGAAAGCCTGCTGACGAGAACCACCCCTACGGGCACGGCAAGTTTGAGCCGCTTGCCGCCGCCATCGTGGGGCTCACCCTGGTGGGCGCGGCGATCATCATTGCTGTCGAGAGCCTGCAGGAGATCGGGACTGCGCACGAGCCCCCGAAGATGTTCACGCTCCCGGTGCTCGTCATCGTGGTGCTCATCAAGGAGCTGCTTTCTCGGCATGTCGGAAGGGTCGGCTCGGAGCTCGACAGCACAGCCGTCCAGGCTGATGCGTGGCACCACCGCAGCGATGCGCTCACGAGCGCGGCGGCTTTTGTGGGTATCTCGATCGCCTTGGTCGGCGGGCCAGGGTACGAGAGCGCAGACGATTTTGCAGCGCTCATCGCGGCGGCCATCATCGCAATCAACGCGGTCTTCATCATGAGGCGGGCCCTCGCAGAGCTGATGGATACGGCCCCGGATCCCAGCATAGCGGCGCGTGTCCGGGAGATCGCGCAAGGAGTGCAGGGGGTGCTGGGCACCCACAAGTGCAACGTGCGAAAGGTCGGATTCGACTTTTACGTCGATCTCGACGTGCTGTGCGACCCGAACGCAACGATACGCCACGGGCACGAGGTTGCCCACGACGTCGGGGAGGCGCTCCATGCGGCGCTCCCGTTCGTCAGCAAGGTGCTGGTCCACATCGAGCCCGCAGACGACTTTGGCCGGCGTTGCCGGGAGGGGTGAGGGGTATGGGAATTATCACGGCGCTCTACGGAGGGCGCACAAGACGGGCCGGCACAGCGACACAGTTGGCTGCCGGGCTCACGGTGATGAGCGGCGGGGGCGAAGCAGCAAGCCTATCTCGCTACGCGGGCGTGCCGTTTCTGGTGGTGAATACCGCGTCGCAGTGCGGGTTCACCCGGCAGTATGACGCCCTTGAGGAGCTCTACCAGCGCTACAAGGAGCGGGGGCTTGTTGTGCTTGGGTTCCCCAGCAACGACTTCGCGGGGCAGGAGCCTGGCACAGACGCCCAGATCTCGGAGTTTTGCCGGATCAACCACGGCGTGACGTTCCCCCTCTTCGCCAAGGGCCCCGTCACGGGGCCCAGCAAGCAGCCGCTCTTTCGCTGGCTGACGGAAGGGGGGCCAACAGACCTGCGCGGCGAGGTGCGCTGGAACTTTGAGAAGTTTCTTGTAGGGCGTGATGGCAAGCTGGCTGGGCGGTGGAGGCCGTGGGTGTCTCCCCTTTCACGGAGCATTCGCGCCGCAGTAGAGCGCGAGCTTGGGTGAGGCGCTGGGGCGGCTACCAGTTTTGCCCGCCCGAACCGTCTCCGCCGCCCGCCATCGCCTTGCTGGCTGCCTCCTTCTTCTTCTTCTCCTCCTCCTTCTTGAGGCGGGTGTAGTCGAGGTAGCTCAGGTTCGCCTGGATGTTGTCTGTGTTGCTGTACACGTAGGCGAGGAAGAACTCCGTGATGGTTGCCTTGCGGGTCTGGAGCTCCTCTGCCAAGCGCAGCACAAGGGCAGTGCGGGTCTTGTTCTCGCTCTCAAAAGCCTCCCACCACTTGCGGGCGCTGCCGGTGGTGTTGTCCCAGTCGAGGCTCTTCTTGACCTCCTCAAGCTTTTGCGCGACCTGCTCATCGCTCCACCCCTTCGTGTTTGTGATTCCTGGGGGGAGGCCTCCGCCGCCACCGCCAGGGGCTCCGCCACTGCCCTGGCTTTGCGGGAGGTCGAGCGGCTTCTCCTCATAGGGGATAGCCTCAGTCCGCAGCTTGTATTCCTCAGCTTTCTCGAACTCTGAGAGGGGCTTAATGAGCTCCGGAACCTTGAACCACGGGACGAGGTGCCCCTGAAAGGCCGGGGTGTTCGGCATGAAGAACGTGCAGATGTTGTCGGCCGGGCGGCCGATCTCGTCGGGAGTGAGAACCGCGCGCTGCTGCACCTGCTCCTGGGTGCTGTCGTTTCGGCTGGCAAACACCTCTATGAGCTTCCTGTTGGCTCCCACTGACTGGGTCTGGAAGCGGATCGTCATCTGCCCGGTCTCTTTCGATGCCCACTCCGAGTCAGCGAGGTCGAGCGGGGGAAGGAAGATCTTGGTGCTGAAGCCCGCCAGCACCGAGTCGGCGTCGTCGTTGTAGTTCGCCTTGACCTGCGCGGTGGACTGGATGGCAGCCACGATGCTCACGTTGCGCGAGCGCAGGGTGTTGAGCTTGACGTGAATGTCGGGCAGGCGCCCAAGGGCGCTCGCGAACTCGTCGATGACCAGCCCAACCGGGCGGGGCAGACCGCCACCAGGGTACTGCTCTGCGCGCTTGGTGAGAAAGCGCAGCAGCTCGATCACGATTACGTTCGCCATTGGCCTGAGCATTTCGAGCTCAGACTCGCGCAGCTCAACGATCAGGAGGCTCGGCTTCTGGATAAGCTCCTCGATATCGAGCTCATTGAGCGAGGTGGTTGCGCGGATGGCGGTGAGGTCCCAGGCGCTCAGCCGCATGCTGAGCTCTGACATGATAGTGTCTGCGTTCTGCGACCCCGAGCGGGCGAGCTCGACGAATGCGCGCGTGTTGCGGATCGCCTCCGGGTGGGCCTCCAGCCAGTCGCACAGCCCCTTCATTCCGGACTGCACGAGCTGATGGATGCGCGGCATTGAGAGCGTCTCGTTAGGGTCGTGCAGGAGGCCGATCATTAGCGAGTTGAGCACGGCGAGGGCGTTGTTGCGGAAGAAGGGGCTGTCTGACTTGGCCTGCGGAAGGTCTGTCGCCGAGATGACCGTCTGCGCGATGAGCTTGCAGTCTGTGTCGTCCTCGACCTTCGCAAGGATGTTCCAGCTCAGCGAACGCTCGCGCGAGAGCGGGTTAAAGAGCAGGATGTTCTTCTTTGGGTTGTACTTCTTGGTCATGAGCGCCAGGTAGCGCCACATCTCAGGCTTGGAGTCGATGATGATCGTCGAGCGCTCGGGATCCATGCAGTCGCCGTGCAGGATCGGAAGGATGTAGCGGCTCGTTTTTCCTCCTCCGGTCTTCGCCACGATCAGCATGTGTCGGTTTCGCTCGCCGCGCGGAAGGATGAGCTTGGCCTGGTGAAAGGCGAGGCCGTCCGAGCCACGAAGCTCCTTGACGTACAGGCAGGTGTCGCCCGACTTGCCGGACGGCTTCGTCCACTGGGCGATCTGCTCTGTGGACGCGAGATCTCCGGAGCCCAGCTCGTTTGTCATTGAGCGCTTTGGCCGGTGCTTCTTGTCCTTGACCAGCGACGCAACCGAGAGGTCGCCAAAGATAATTCCGGTCTTCCTGTACTCGATCCAGCTCTGGCGGCACACGAGAAAGATGTAGCCGGCAAGCACAACGAAGAGGCTCTCTTCGAGCACAAAGCGCTCGTTGGCAGGCGCGATGAGCACAGAAACAAGCGGCTCAAGCAGCGGTATCGGAGCGAGCCCCGAGTTGGACTCTTGCAGGATCTGCAGCAGCGACGCGACGAACGCGCTGACCTTGTGGCGGGACGAGAAGTGGAAAACCTCCGCCACAAAGAAGCATAGCCCGAGCGCACCGGGCAGGAAGGTCCTGCCGAGGGTCGTGTTTCCGGTGATGAAGAACTGCGAGAGGATGAGCGCTATCGCTGCTACTCCCAGCGTGACGAGGCCCACCACGACCGGCAGCGTGTAGAACCAGTCGATGAAGTGCAGGACCAGAATCTCTAAGTGGCGCAGCATGTTTGGCGGAAAAGAGTCGGGTTTTGTCCTCTACCGTTAGTTATGGACCCCTAGGCGCCTTGGTAGCATGCATCGCGTCACCGGGGCCGCCTAGGAGTCAGAGTATATTCCAGCGGTTACCATATATCCACGCGTGGAGACAGTATCCTGCTGGAGTCTCGGCCCTCCAAAGGGGGTATCGGAGACCATAAAGCAAGGGCTTAGGGTATGGAGCTGGATGCTGCCAACTGGTCGGCAAATGCACATAAGCCCCCGAAAGGACGTTATTCCAAGGGCGCCAAGGGGACAGAAATGGGGTAGCCGGGCTACATCCGCTCGATCACCGTGGCGATACCCATGCCTAGCCCGATGCACATGGTCACGAGGGCGTAGCGGCCCTTGGTGCGCTCAAGCTCATCCACCGCCATGCCAACCAGCATCGCGCCGGTGGCGCCGAGGGGATGGCCTAGAGAGATGCCGCCGCCGTTTATGTTTACCCGCTCCGGATCGATCTTGAGCTCGCGGATAGTCATGATCGGCACCGGGGCGAAGGCCTCGTTGATCTCCCACAGGTCGATCTCCCCCAGCGAGAGCCCAGCGCGCTTGAGCGCCTGCTGCGAGGCCTCAATGGGGCCCGTGAGCATGATTCGCGGCGGCGATCCGACGGCAACTTGGGACACGATGCGGGCGCGGGGCTTTAGGTTGTGCTGCTTGAGGGCTGCTTCAGACGCAACCAGGATAGCCGCTGCGCCGTCAACGATCGCTGAGGCATTGCCAGCCGTGATGATTCCATTTTCGCGGAAAACGGCCTTCAGCCCAGCGAGCGCCTCCAGGGTGGTCTCAGGCCGGGGATTGTCGTCCCGCTCAAGCATCTTTTCAGCCCCTGACTCATCGCGGTACGGCACCGCAACCGTGCTGCGCGAGAAGCGGCCCTCGTCGAGCGCGCGCTTGGCGTTCTGCTGCGAGCGAAGCGCGAAGGCGTCTACGTCGCTCCGCGAGATCTTAAAGTGCGCGGAGAGTATCTCGGCAGACTCGCCCTGCTGGACGAGGTCGGGGTGGTAACGGGCGAGGAGAGGGCTCGGCTCGCCCCCTGAGTCGCTGAACATCGGCACGCGTGTCATGTGCTCAAGGCCGCCCGCAACGACGAGCCCGTATTCCCCCCCCTGAACGCCTTGCGCTGCAAAGTTAAGGGCCTGCTGCCCCGAGCCGCACAGGCGGTTTACTGTGGTGGCGGGGACCGTTATCGGCCACCCAGACGCGAGAACCGCCGCCCGTCCGACGCACCAACCCTGCTCAAGGGTCTGGGTCACGCAGCCCACGATCACATCCTCAACCAGCTCAGGCGCGAGCTTGGCTCGTTGCATGAGGGCATTGAGGGGGTAGGTAAGGAGATCCACCGGATGGACGGTGAGAAACTTTCCCTTTCTGCGCGCGCGGGGCGTGCGGACTGCATCGACGATGTATGCTGATGAGGACATAAGGCACCCTGGCTTAACAAGTAAGGTTACTGGAGGCGTGAGCGAATCCGTGGCACAGGGGCCACTCCCATAGGGTAACGCCCTCCCGACCGCTTAGGGAAGAGCGGCGTTGGGCCTAGCGCGAGATCGATACCTCAACCCTGCGGTTAAGCTGGCGGCCAGCGGCGGTGCGGTTTGTGGCGACCGGCCTCGATGCGGCATAGCCGACGATCTTGAGCTGGTCAGTAGCGATGCCCCGCGAAGCGAGGTAGCTGCCCACCATGTCTGCGCGGGCGTTGGCGAGCTTTGTGTTGTACTCGGCGTTCCCGGTGTCATCGGTGTGGCCTGCAACGTGAACCGCCGTCACCATCGGGGTCGCCTTGATAGCCTCCGCAACCTTCTCAAGACCCTCCATGCCCCCAAAGCGCAAGTTCGTCTGGTCTTCGTCGAAGAAGACCTGGAAGACTCCGCCGAGCGGGTCAGCTCCTGTCGTGCTGTCAAGGCGCGCCTGGATCTTTTCGAGCTCGATCTGGTTGGCCTGAGACTGAAGCTTCAGCGACGAGAGCTGGCGGGCCATCGCAAGCTGGTTGCCCTCCTGGACATCCCATCCGGCGCCCATCATGAGCCCAGCGGCGGCGCCCAATCCAGCGCCGGCAGCGATACCCCCGCCCGAGGCGTCAACCTGGTTGCCGACAACGGCTCCCGCTCCTGCTCCCCAGCCGGCGCCAAGCAGCGCTCCCGCGAGGGACTTGTCAGGACCCGACTGCGGCGAGGCGCACCCGGCGGCCACAAGGCACGCCGAGAGGGCTGCGAGGCGTCGCAGCCCCGTGGTGCAGCGATGCGGGGTAAGAGCAGCGGCCTGACGGAGGCCTTCGACGTTTACTGGCTGAACACGAACGAGCGGGAACCACATACGCATACCTCATCACTCAAGAGCTGCCCTGCTCAGTACGGCGATGTGAGGCTCACTCGGTCTCTCAGAGCAGCCTCGGCGGGGCGCCGGGAAACATTCCCTTTAGGGGGGTTATCGGAAGGGGGGTGGCACGACCGGAGGCATTTCTTGCCGGGTTGGGCGGGCTAAAAAAAAACTCGCCAAGTGCCTGATCTTAACCCTGCACGCCACACGAACGATGTTTGCAACTGGCCGGTGCGGGGGATTTTTGCGGGCACCCGAGGCGGTCTCGTCGCCGGCCGCGCTAGGCAGTGCCCCTGCGGCTCGGGAGCACCGCAGCCACAACGCATGCTGCCGCCAAGAGCAGCCACGCAACAGCGACCGGGTAGTCCGTGAACGGAGAGCGGTAGTTCAGGAGCTCAACCTGCATCGGGAGGACCCCCTCGGTGAAGGGCAAGAGAGAGGCTGCCGTCCTTCCCAGGGGATCGACGATAGCGGTGAGCCCCGTGTTGGTGGAGCGCAGCAGGTAGCGCCGGTTCTCAATGGCGCGGAAGCTGGCGATCATGTGGTGCTGGTAGGGAGCAACGGAGTTTCCGAACCATGCGTCGTTTGTCTGGTTGATGAGGAGCTCTGCGCCTGCGCGGGTGGCCTCGCGGCCGATCTCAGGCACGACGTCTTCGTAGCAGATCAGTGGAGAGAGCCTAACCACAGCGCCGCTTGATAGCGGGAATGAGAGCACTGCAGGAGCGCTCCCTGCGGTGAACTGCCCGGCCGTCGAGTTAATCTCCTCAAGCCACGGTAGCCAGGAGGCAAGGGGAGTGTACTCGCCGAAGGGCATCAGGATCATCTTGTTGTACGGGGTGTCGAGGGTGCCATCGGGCCTGATGAGGATTGAGCTGTTGAAGTACTCCTTGCGAGAGCGGTAGGTGAGGCCCCCGACTAGGAACGCCGAGCCGTTGTTAAGGAAGGGGAGGCTAGGGGCCTGGTACGCATTGGCAAGGCCGGCGGGGATGAAGTCAGTGATCGTCGATTCCGGCCACACGATGAGCGCGTCCTTCTCGGCCACCATCGCGCTGGTCTTGAGGTACTGCTCGCGGTTGACGGTGAAGAAAGAGACGTCGTGCTTGCGCTGAAGCGAGACGTTGCCCTGGATGAGCGCCACCTGGAGGCTGGTGCCCTTTAGCGCAGGAATGGCCTCCTCCGCCCAGGCGCCGTAGCCGAGCGCCGCCACGAGCGCTGCCGCGGCTGCCGCGCGCGCGGCGAGGGACACGGAGCGGCGCGCGACGAAGCATTCTGCCACCCACATCATCAGGAAGGTAATCCCGGTGACCCCCAAGAGATCCGCGAGCTGGGCGAGCGGGACGAAGCCGATCTGCGTGTGCCCGAAGTCCCAGGGGAAGATCCGAATCCAGAAGTGGCGGGCAACGAGCCAGGCGAGGGCTGTCCGGAGCCCCAAGCGAGAGACGAAGAGGGGGAGCCTCTCCCAGGCGAAGTTCCAGATCAGGAACTGCACCGCGCTGCCGGCCGCATAGAGCGCAAAGATCGCCAGCGCTGCGACGGTTGGAAAGCCGCCAAAGTCGCTGATCGTGCCGTAGAGCCAGTAAAACCCCCCCGTGTACGTGATGAGCCCAGCAACGAACGCCCGCCGTGCGCGCTTGCCGGGCTGCTGCAGGGCAGCCACGAAGAGCGCCGCTGATGTCCACCCAAGCGCAGCGCACTCGATGGACCCAGGTGTCCACCAGGCAGCAACGAGGGACGCCGCCGCCAGAACGGTGAGCGCCCAGGCTATCACGCGAAGGGATTCTCGCAGATTGAGGAGCCTGCCAAGAAGGTCTCAATCCAGAGCAGCCGGTTGTACTTGGCCGTGCGCTCGCTGCGGCATACCGAGCCGGTCTTGATCTGGCCGGCGCTCGTGGCAACGGCGAGGTCCGCAATTGACGTATCCTCGGTCTCGCCTGAGCGGTGTGACATGATGGCGCGGTAGCCATTTCGGTGAGCCAAGGCGATCGCCTCAAGGGTCTCGGTTACGGTGCCGATCTGGTTAAGCTTGATGAGAATCGCGTTTCCGACCCCCTGCTGGATGCCGTCTGCAAGCCGCTTCACGTTGGTCACAAAGAGATCATCACCCACGAGCTGCACCGTGCCGCCGATCTTTTCGGTCATGAGCCGCCAGCCGTCCCAGTCGTTCTCGTCGAGGCCGTCCTCGATGCTCACGAGCGGGTACTTCTGCGCCCAGCCTGCGTACATATCAACCAGGTCGGCAGCCGAGAACTCCTCTTTGGTGCTCTTCTTGAAGACGTACCTGTTTTTGGCCTCGTCGTAGAACTCGCTGGCAGCAACGTCGAGCGCGATCGAGACGTCATCGCCCGGCTCGTAGCCGGCGTCGTTGATCGACTCAACAAGGGCCTCAAGAGCCTCTGCGGGGCCGGCGAGGTCTGGCGCGAAGCCGCCCTCGTCGCCGATGCCGGTTGAGAGGCCTTTCTTCTTGAGGTTCTTCTTGAGCGCGTGGAAGACCTCTGCAGCGCAGCGGATGTTCTCGAAGAAGGTCGAAGAGACGTGCGGAACGATCATGAACTCCTGAAAGTCGAGGAGGTTCGCCGCGTGGGCGCCGCCGTTGATGATGTTCACGAGCGGAACCGGGAGCCGGCGGGCATTCGCCCCGCCGATGTAGCGGAAGAGGGGGATGTCCAGAAAGTTCGCTCCCGCGTGCGCAGCCGCGAGGCTGACGCCGAGGATGGCGTTGGCGCCGAGGCGGCTCTTGGTCTCTGTCCCGTCGAGGTCGATCAGCTTGCGGTCGAGCGCCGCCAGGTCGAGCACATCGCTGCCCGCAGCCACCGGCGCAATCTTTTCCTTGATGTTCTCGACCGCCTTGAGCACACCCTTGCCGAGGTAGCGCTCTCCGTCGCCGTCGCGAAGCTCAAGAGCCTCGTGCTCTCCGGTTGAGGCTCCCGAGGGCACCATAGCCGAGCCTTGAGTGCCGTCTTGGAGGATGACGGTAGCGGCAACGGTTGGGAATCCTCGTGAGTCTAGGCACTCGTAGGCGGTGACGGCTGCAATGGTGCTGTTTTTCATAGGGTATGTCTCCCGAAATCTCCAAGAAAATAGCTTGGATATGACTAGGGCCTCAGTTGGCCGCCGGGCAGTGTACCGCCCTTAAACCCAAGAAGTAAATGGGGCCGCCGGAGGCACGGGGCCCCGAAAAAACCGGCCAGCACCGGGGCACGGCAGGCGGTCGGCGCTGGTTAGCGGGCAGGCAATTCTGTACTCTAAACGGCATGCGACTCTCAGCTCCCCTAATCCTAATGCTGTGCGCAATCGTGGCCGCGGTTGTGTCGTTCCTTACCGACGATGGGTTCGCGCGCCTGCACACCCTGTCAAAAAGCCTCGAGCAGCAGCAGCGCTCCAACGCCAGGCTTGAGGAGTCGGTCCAGTCGCTGCGCCGGCAGGTGGCGGGGCTGCAGGGCGATGCCCGCACGGTTGAGAAGGCAGCTCGCAGCGACCTGGGCATGGCGCGCTCGGACGAGATGATTGTCGTTTTTGAGAAGAAGGAGTAGCGCGGTGAAGAGGAGCGTTGGCCCGCACAGTGCGGAGAATGCAGGGGGCCCGCCAGGGGGCTCGAATGCGGCCCGGCAGCTTCCAAGCGAGACGCTCCCCTCCGCCCTCGACGAGAATCGCCGGCACGCGATGCGCCGCAGGCGGATAGGGCCCAGGACAGACCTTACGCGGGTCAAGGGGATCCTCGCCAAGGCGCTTGCGTTTAGGGGGCTCGACAAGAAGGTCGAGCGGTACGAGTTCATTCTGCACTGGCGCGAGATCGTCGGGGAGCGGTTCGCTGAGGTGAGCAAGCCCGAGTATATCTCCCGGCGCACGCTGCTCGTCACGGTTTCCCACTCAGCATGGGCCCAGGAGATGGCGTTCGTGAAGCCAGTGCTTCTCCAGAAGCTCGCCAAACACCTCAAGCGCGGCGACTCGGTGGGCGACATGGCCTTCCGGGTTGGGACGATTGCCTAAAAGCGTCGGGGCTGCTGGCGCGCGGCCCGAACACAGCGGCTAGCAGGCCTCGTAGAATATCAGCAGTGTGCTGCCGTACTTGCGCTGTTGCCGCTCCTTTAGGGTCGCAAGCCCGATCGCCTCAAGCTCCTTCGGGTCGATCTGCACAACAACCATGCCCCCGGGCGCCAGCAGGTGCGGGCGCTCTGCGATAACGCGCAGCGCCTCAATCCACACCCCCTTGTACTGCGGCGGGGCAACGTAGATCAGCCCGAACGAACGGGATGTGTTGCGCAGGTAGATGAAGGCGTCCGTGTGGCGCACCTCCGCCTTGGGCGCCAGCCCCGTGACGTCGAGGTTGTGCTTGATCGTCGCGATCGCTTTGGCGTTGGTGTCGAGAAAGACGCACTGCTCTGCTCCCTGGCTCAGTGCCTCTATGCCTACGCTGCCCGTGCCCCCGAAGAGGTCGAGCACCGAGAGGCCCGGCAACGCTGGCCGCAGGATGTCGAAGAGCGGAACCTTGACTCGATCGAGGATCGGCCTCGTGGAGTCTCCCGGAACCGCCTTGAGCGCGCGCCCTTTTGCTGTGCCCCCGATTACGCGCATGGCCCGTGCCCCGCCTTCAGCAGGACTACAGGGAGCGCTTCATGTCCCAGTTCTCAAGGTAATCCCTGATGAACGCGAGGAACTGGCCGCCGAGCGACCCATCAACGATGCGGTGATCGTACGAGAGGGTCAGGTAGCAGATCTGGCGTATGGCGATCATGTCATCGATCACCACTGGGCGCTTCTTGATCGCCCCGAGGCACAGGATTGCCACCTGCGGCTGGTTAATGATCGGGGTGCCGATGATGGTGCCAAAGACGCCCGGGTTGGTGACGGTGAAGGTGCCCCCAGCAACGTCGTCCGGGACGAGCTTTTTGTTGCGCGCCCGCTGGGCGAGGTCGTTGAGCGAGCGCGCCAGCCCGACGAGGTTCTTCTCCTCCGCGCGCTTGATCACCGGCACGATGAGCCCAGTGTTGCCGAGAGCCACCGCACAGCCCAGGTTCACGTGCTTCTTGAGGATAATCTTCTTTCCCTCGACCGAGGCATTCACGTACGGAAACGCCTCGAGCGCGCGAGTTGTCGCCTCAAGGAAGAACGGGGTAAAGCTCAGGCTAAATCCCTCGCTCTTCTCGAAGGGCGCCTTATGCTTGGCGCGCCAGTTTGCGATGTTCGTGACATCCACTTCCTGGATTGAGTACACGTGCGGGCTGGTGTGCTTTGAGCGCACCATGTGGTCTGCGATCGCCTGCCGCATTCCGTCCATCATGACGATGCGCGTGCCATCTGCCCCCCAGTCCCCTGAGAGGGCCTCCTGGGCCGCAGGACGGGCTGCAGGGGCAGCCGGCTTCGTAGCCGTTGGGGCAGGGGCAGGGGCGCTGCTCTTGGACTCAACGTACTTGAGGAAATCCTCCTTTGTGAGCCGCCCGCCCTGTCCGGTGCCGGGCACCGACTCAAGCTCCGCAAGTGAGACGCCGTGCTTCTCTGCCAGGCCCTTCACAAGCGGAGAGAAGAAGCGTCCGCCCTCCTCGGCCGGTGCAGCTGGTGCCGCAGCTTGGGGCGCAGCCGGCGCTGGCTTCGCTGCGGGCGCTACAGCCGCCTTCGCGGCACCGTTAGTTGTGGCACCGTTCGCTGATGGCGCGGCAGCCGCTGCGCCGCCTACTGTGTCGATAACCGCGATCTTCGTCTTGACGGGAACAACATCCCCCTCATTGAAGAGCACCTCAGCAAGCGTGCCCGCAGCCGGCGATGGGATCTCGGAGTCGACCTTGTCAGTTGAGATCTCAAGGATGACCTCGTCCTTCTGGACCGCCTCGCCTGGCTTCTTGCGCCACTTAGCTATGGTTGCCTCGGCGATCGACTCGCCCATCTGCGGCATCAACATCTCGACTTTCATAGCGTACCACTCCTCGATAGACCGGAATTCAACAGTGGTTATAGACCTATACCGGGTTTTTATAAAGATTCGTGCACAGGTAAGATGAGCTTTCCCCTGCCTGGAAAGCAGGAATGAGGAGGCATTTTGCAAAACTGCGTTTTAAACATCAGTACTGAAGTGCCTGGAGTAGCAGCGCGCACATGAGGGTAGGTACTTCTCCTCGGCTCCGAGGTCGATGGCGGGGCCGTCACGGGTCGGCTTGCCGTTGGCGAACTTCAGGTTGAAGAGAGCGCGACTGTCACAGAAGAAGCAGGTGGTTTTTACCTCAGAGATCTCGTCGGCCAGCTCAAAGAGGCGACGTGCGCCCTCGAACACCTCGGTGCGGAAGTCTGTCCTGAGGCCGTAGCAGATGACGGGGATGTCGAATTCACTGGCGATCTGCCGCAGCTGGTCCACAACGGCTACGCTCAGGAACTGGGCTTCGTCCACGAGGACGCAGTTTGCGCCCCGCACCTTTTCCGGGTCGAGCCGAGAGTCGCGCTCCACGAGCAGGTCGGCCTCACGCTCCAGGCCGGCCCGGGACTTGACCATCTCGCGCCCGAAGCGGTCGTCGAGAGCGGGCTTGATCACGACCACGCGCTTGTTCTGCTGGCTGTAGGAGTGCGCGACTGCGAGCAGGTTGAGCGTCTTTGCGCTCCCCACCGTGCCGTACCTGAAATAGAGCTTTGCCATCCTGCTACTCGCGCTCCCCGCCTGCCTAGTGCCCCAGATTAGAGCATGGGAACAGGCCGATTTCCACTGAGATGAAGGGCTCCGAGGGCAACTCCCGTCCGGGGGCCTAGAAGGCCAGCAGCTCCTCGAGCGCTGATGTGACGTCCTCCGTTTGCGGCAGCACGACGTCCTCCAGCGCGGGGGCGTGGGGAACAGCGTGGGCGTACTTCATGCCGACTCGCCTGACCGGCGCGTCGAGGCTCAGGAAGCAGGCGTCCGAAACTTGGGCCGCAATCTCGGCGCCGAAGCCGCCGAAGAGCACGTCCTCGTGGGCGATCAGCACTCTGCCCGTCTTCTTGACGCTGGCAACGATGTGATCGATGTCGAGCGGAACGATCGAGCGGATGTCGATCACCTCAACCGAATGCCCCTTGGCCTCAAGCGAAGAGGCAGCGAGAAGGCTCTTTTGCACCAGGGCGCCCCAGGTCACGATGGTTGCGTCGGTGCCCTCCCTTACGGTCTTTGCCTTGCCGATCGGCACAAGGAAGTCAGCGTCCCCTTCGGGGCCCTTCGCGTACACCTGCCGGTAAAGC
>JAFMJG010000084.1 GCA_017853605.1 bacterium | reverse complement strand
GCGGCACAACCTACCGCGAGCGGTACGACTACCTCATCCTCTCTCCCGGGGCTGCTCCCCTCCGGCCGGCGGTGCCAGGGCTGGACCTGCCCGGCGTGTTCACGCTCCGGGATATCCCCGACATGGACCGGATTATCTCGTGGCTTTCAGCGCATGCCCCCAAAACAGCTGCTGTTGTCGGCGGTGGATTCATCGGACTTGAGATGGTTGAGCAGCTGCACCGCAGGGGCATTTCATGCACGGTCTTTGAGTCAAACCCCCAAGTCCTCATGCCCTTGGACCGCGAGATGGCAGCCCCGCTGCACGATGAGCTACAGCGCAATGGCATCACCGTGCGCACAGCCGACGCAGTGCGCGAGATAGCCCGCGGGGATGGGCAGGCACTTTCAGTCAAGACTGCGAGCGGTTTTTCGCAGCAGGCAGAACTGGTGATTTGGTCGATCGGTGTCCGTCCCGAGACGACGCTCGCAAGAGAGGCTGGGCTTGCAATCGGAGAGACCGGTGGCGTTACGGTCTCTGAAACGCTCCAGACCAGCGACCCCAGCATCTACGCAGTCGGAGACTGCATAGAGGTGACGCACGGCATTACCGGGGCGCCGGCTTTTATCGCGCTTGCTGGGCCAGCAAACAGGCAGGGCCGAATCGCTGCGGACAACATCTGCGGCATCCCGTCAAAGTATCGGGGAACGATCGGAACGGCGATCGTACGCGTTTTTTCGCTGACCGCCGCATGCACAGGCGCAAGCGAGAGGCTGCTGTCCCGCCTCGGAATCCCGTTTCAGGCAGTTCACCTCCACCCAGCGCAGCACGCCTCCTACTACCCTGGTGCAGCTTCCCTGGCCCTCAAGGTGCTCTTCTCGCCGGAAACTGGCCGAATACTTGGCGCCCAAGCGGTGGGGCCGGACGGAGTAGACAAGCGCATCGATGTGCTCGCGACGGCCATCCTCGGAGGGCTGGCTGTAGATGACTTGGCCCAGCTTGAGCTGTGCTACGCGCCCCCATTTGGCTCAGCAAAAGACCCGGTGAACATGGCTGGCATGGTGGGACAGAACGTCATGGCCGGGCTTGTGACCCTCGCCCAGTGGCCGGAGATCCCCTCGCTGCCAAGCTCATGCCAGCTCCTCGATGTGCGCGATGCGGCGGAGCACCAAAGGGGCTCAATCCCGGGCGCCCTGCACATTCCCCTCAATGAGCTTAGGCCGCGGCTCAAGGAGCTGCCCGCCGGAAAAGAGCTCGTGGTGTTCTGTGCGTCTGGACAGCGGTCTTACAATGCATGCCGCATCCTGGAGCAGCACGGTTTCGCCTGCCGAAACCTGAGCGGCGCATTCAAGACGTGGTCTGCTGCCTTAGCGAAGCTCTAGATCATCGCGCCTGGAAAGGCAAATCCCTCATGGCAGCCTAGACCGCCTTGCGCCCAAAGAGCTGCGGTTTTGAGGCTGAGATGTTTCGCACAGCGACCTCTATCTTGCGGTCGACAGCGGAACGCTGGAAGTCCTCTATCAGGTCCAGGATGTCGTGGTCTATGAACATCGCCCCACCGCCATCGATAAAGAGGCTTGCGTTGTCGGGAATTCTTGCCAGGTCCCGCTTCAGGCTCACCTTCTGGAGAAACGAGACATCTTTTGCGAACCTGAGGTAGTAGTGGTTTCCCTCGTGAATTAGGGTGTAGGCAGCGTGATGGTTCATGCGGATAACAACCAGGAGGCCAACTGCCGTGCCGATCGCCACTCCGGTCAAAAGGTCAAACACCACGACGCTCACCGCGGTAACCGCAAACGGCACGAACTGATCCCACCCCGACGCGTACATGCGCTTGAGCAGCTTCACGTCGGCGAGCTTGTAGCCAACGACGATCAGAAGCCCTGCCAGGGATGCCAGGGGGATCTGGTTAATAAGGCCGGGAAGAAAGAGGACGCTAACCAGGAGAAACGCCCCATGCGAGAAGCTGGCGACCCGAGTGCGCCCGCCAGAGTAAACGTTTGCCGAGCTCCGCACGATAACCGAGGTCATCGGTATTCCGCCAAGCAGGCCCGCAAGGATGTTCCCAAGGCCCTGGGCAGTGAGCTCACGGTTCGGCCGGGAGACCCGGCGCAACGGATCGAGCTTGTCTACAGCCTCGATCGACAGCAGCGTCTCAACGCTCCCTATCATCGCAATCGCGAGCGCTGTGCCCCACACCGTGCGATTCGAGAGCCACGCCCAGCTAAGCTCAGGGGCTCCCTGCAGAAAATCCATCGGGCTTGCGATTGTCGGCAGGAGCACGAGGTGGCCTGCATCGTGCTGCAGCGCTAGCGACGGAAACGTCAGCCCCACCACTGTGTTAATGAGGACCCCCAACACGACCGCAGCGAGCGCTCCCGGGCAGATCCTAAAGAAGCTCCACTTGGCGCTGGCCATCTTTTCCCACCACGCCAGAAGGACGACCGAAGAGAGGGCTATAAGGAGCGGCAAAAAGGTGAATTCCGCCAAGGACTCGCGGAACGAGGAGGTAGTGCTGTGAACGCAGAGCGGCGACAGGACGCAAAATATGCTCTCCTCAAGCTCAAGACCCTGATGCCAGCCGATAGCATGGGGAAGCTGCTTGAATGCGATGATTGCGCCGATTCCGGCGAGCATCCCCTTGATAACGCTGTTGGGGAAAAAAGTGGCCAAGAGCCCGGTCCGCAGGGCGCTAAAGAGGAGCTGGAAAACCCCCGACAGCGCTGTTGCTATGCACAGGCCCTCGACGGACCCGATAGCCGAGAGCCCTGCCACAACGGTCATCGTGAGCCCCGCCGCAGGGCCGCTCACGCTGAGCTGGCTCCCTGAGATGAGAGAGACGAACAGTCCGGCAACGATGCCGGTTATGAGCCCGGACATGAGCGGGACCTCCGATGCCAGGGCGATGCCCAAGCACAGGGGCAAGGCAACCAGGAACACAACGAATCCCGCCGTGATGTCCTGCTTTAAGAATTCCCTCCGAAGCATCGCTCTTCCCTCGACAGTCAAGTGGTTCTCGCATGAAGAGCGCTGCAACACAACGTGACACCGACAGCTGCCGCGCATGAACAGACGGCTCCCCCCGCCCTGCGGGGGCGCTGCACGGCCCCCTATGCCAAAAAGGGCGACTTGTAGGCATGGACGTTCCGGACCGACACCTCAATCTCGCGCTCGGGCGCCGACCTCTTGAAATCCTCTACGACGTCCCGGATATCGTAATCAACGAACATCGCCCCTCCGCCATCGATGTACACGTTTGCGCCATCAGGAATGGCGGCGAGCGTTCGGCGCAGCACAAATTTCTGGAGAAATGTGACGTCCTTGGCGAAACGCACGAAGAAGTCGTTGCCCTCGCGGATGATCGTGAAGGAGGTGTGAAAATTCATCTTGAGGACGATCAGCAGCCCCACCGCCGTGCCGAGCAGCACCCCCGTAAAGAGGTCAACGAACATCACTGCAGCTGTTGTGACAACAAACGGTATGAACTGCTCGGGGCCGCTTTGGTAGATCTCGCGCACCATCTTGGGGTTAACGAGCTGGAAGCCTACGAACAGGAGGATCGCCCCGAGGCTTGCGAGCGGGATCTGGTTGATCAGAGCCGGCACCGTGGTGATGGCGAACAGGAGCAGCGCCCCGTGGCACAGCGAGGCAACACGCGAGTGAGCCCCGGCATAGACGTTAGCCGAGCTGCGCACTATTACGGATGTCATCGGAAGCCCCCCAAAGGCCCCGGCAACGATATTGCCGAGACCCTGCGCAAGAAGCTCCCGATTCGGGTCCGACACTCGCCGCCACGGGTCGATCTTGTCTGCAGCCTCTACCGAGAGGAGGGACTGAATGCTTGCGATAATGGCCAGGGAGCCGGCAACCTGCCACACCTTCTCATCCCGCAGCAGGTCTGAGTTGAGAACCGGGGCAGCCCGCAATATGTCAGAGAGCCCCGAAAGGGCCGGCAACTGCACGAGGTACCCCTCATCTCCGCGCAGCATCAACTCAGGATCAAGAGCCCCCAGAAGCCAATTGAGCCCAACGCCAGCGGCAACCGCCGCGAGAGGCGGGGGGATGGCGAGAAAGACCTTGGAGCCGGCGTAGGCGCGTCGGGCCCAGAGGACAAGCAGCAGGAGCGAGCAAAAAAATATGAGAGTCGCAGCCCCATTCGACTTTGTGAACGCGGTGGTCACCTCCGAAACAGTGCTGCCCCGGCAGAAATCTGAGGAGACACAGAACAGGCTCTCGTCAAAATGCAGGCTCCCCTTCCATCCAAGCGCGTGCGGCACCTGCCTGAACATGATGATGAGGCCGATGCCCACCACCATGCCGTGAATGACGCTTGAGGGGATGAGGGAGGCTATGAACCCGGCACGGAGGACTCCGAGGAGTACCTGCAAGAGACCCGCAAGGATCGTCGCCACAAGGAGGGCCTCAAAGGAGCCAAGCTGCTGCTGGCCAGCAGCAACCACGGTCGCAAGCCCTGCCGCTGGCCCGCTGACGCTCACCTCACTGCCCGAGAGCACTGAGACCAAAAGCCCAGCCACGATGCCCGTTATCACTCCCGACAGTATCGGCGCATCCGACGCTAGCGAGATTCCGAGGCACAGCGGGAGTGCGATAAGGAAGACAACAACACCCGCCCCAATATCCTGGCGCAGGAAGTACGATCGGCTGTGGGCGGGGCTCATGAGGATTGTTTTGGTGCGCACATGGCGCGGCACGCCGCGCAAAAAAAAACTCCGGGAACCCTCCTTTTCTTTCACGCCATGAGGGTTTTATCAACCTGCGGTCGGCGTGCCTGCACTTCGGGGCAAGGTGCCGATTGAATTCCCTACTAAGCTTGATCTCCTACTGCTAATACATTACTATTAGCGAATTCGCCCAAAACACAATACTATCAAATGTTTATGTATGGCCATTCGTCAAACAAAGCAAAAGCGCGTGATCCTTGGGGTACTTGAGAAGGCGGGCCGCCCGATGTCGCCTCAGGAGATCCTTTCGTCAGCACAGCAGGATGTGCCCCTTCTGAGCCTGGCGACCGTCTACCGAGTCATTCGTGGCCTCGAGGCGGATGGCACGATCGTGCCCGTCTCGATCCCTGGAGAGTCGGCGCGCTACGAGACTCACCTCAAAGCGGCCCATCACCACCACCACTTCCACTGCGAGAGATGCAGCCGAGTCTTTGACGTGCCGGGATGCGGCCTGCGCGTCGACGCTCACTTGCCAGGGGGCTACCGCATCACCCGTCATGAGGTAATGCTGTATGGGAGCTGCATTGAGTGCGCCGCAACAAGTTAAGATGTCTATGCTGCGCTGTTGCCGACCGCCAAAGCTACCTTGCGTCGCTGAGATTTGCGTGTTCCTCATCATTGGAGCCTCCAGCTCGGCGTACGCCCAGGATCCGGCCGCCACAGCCACGCCTAACCCGGACCGCGAGGATTTTCACCTCAACGAGATAGTGGTTGAGTCATCGCTCCTCAACGAGACGCTCTTTGACTCGGCGCAATCGGTCTCCGTGCTCTCGGGAACCGACCTTGATCTCAAGGCCAGGGACTCGCTTGGCGACACCCTCGCCCTAGAGCCCGGAGTCAACTCCTCATCGTTTGCTCCCGGAGCGGGACGGCCCGTCATTCGCGGACTTTCCGGCGATCGCGTGCGGATTCTTGAGAACGGCATCGGCACGCTCGACGTCTCCAACGTTAGCCCAGACCACGCGGTGACGGTTGAGTCAGCGCTCGTCAACAAAATCGAGGTGATCCGCGGCCCAGCAGCGCTGCTCTACGGCACGAGCGCGGTGGGCGGCTTGGTGAATGTGTTTGACAACCGGATAGCGGAGTTCATGCAGCGAGAGCCCGTCAGTGGCACGGTTGAGATTCGGGGCGAGAGCGTCAACCTAGAGCGCTCTGGCCTCTTCGCCCTCGATGCCCCTGCTGGACCTTTTGTGCTCCACGTTGACGGCTCGAAGCAGCTCGCCGACGACATCCACATCCCTGGGTATGCGCGAACCCCCCAGCTCCGCGCCACAGAGCCGCTCGACTACCCCGAGCCCCAAGGCACGCTCCCTTGGAGCTTTACGTCGAGCGACAACCTCACGCTGGGCAGCTCCTACATATTTAAGGACGGCTTCCTTGGCGCAGCGTGGAGCGACTACAACACCGACTATGGGGTGCCGAACGGCGAGGAGGACATTAGCATCGATGCCCACCGCCGCCGCGTGGACGTTCGCGGGGGGCTCCGCAGCGACGACGCCTTTATTGAGGATGCCAAGCTGCGTCTCGGCCTCGTCAACTACGACCACACCGAATTTCAGGCACTCACTGCCGGCACGCAATTCACACAGCACGGCCTCGAAGGGCGCATGGACCTCAAGCACCGAGACATGGGTGGGCTCACGGGCACAGGCGGCATACAGTTCCAGGACACCGACTTCGAGGCGATCGGCGAGGAGGCCTTTCAGCCGCCAACCTCATCGCAGACGTACTCCCTGTTTGACCTCGAAGAATACAAGCTAAGCAGGTCGCTCACGCTGCAGCTCGGCGGGCGCCTCGATTGGAGCAACGTTAAGAGCGACGGCTTTTCCGGAACGGGAGATGACGCTGGATCGCGGTTCTTCGACACGTTTAGCCAGTCGGCTGGCGCTATCTGGGACATCGACGAGAGATACTCGCTGGCGCTCTCTGTAGCGAACACCCAGCGAGCGCCGACGGGGCAGGAGCTGTACGCGGATGGCCCGCACGTCGCGACGGGGGCGTACGAGATCGGAGACCCCAACCTTGATCCGGAGCGATCCCTCGGCACCGACCTCACCTTTCGAAAAAACACCGGCCAGTTCCGCGGTTTCATCGGGGGCTTCTACAACCACTTTTGGAACTACATCAACCTCACCCCGAACGGGCAAGAAGAGGAGGATCTCCCTGTCTACCTCTTTGACCAGATTGAGGCAGACTTCCTCGGCTTTGAGTCACAGGTTCAGTACTGCCTGAAGGACTCAGTGCAGGAGGAGTGGTCGATCGATGTCCAGCCCGACTACGTCTGGGCGCGCAGCCAGACAACGGGCGAGTACATCCCGCGAATGCCTCCTTTCAGGCTGCTCGTTGGCACTACCTACACAACGCAGCGCCTCGGGCGGGCGCGCCTGGAGGTGCAGCAGGTGTTTGACCAGGACAAGGTTGCTGAGTATGAGACCACGACGCCTGGGTACACGATGCTGAACATGTACTACAGCCGCGAGATCCCGGTCGGGGCAGACACCCTGGAGGTGTTCCTGCGCGGCACCAACCTGCTGAGCGAAAAGGCCCGAAATGCAGTATCCTTCACAAAGGATGTGGCGCCCCTCCCAGGCGCATCGGCCATGCTAGGCTTCAGGTACCGCTTCTAGGCCCCTCTCTCGGCTGCTCACCACAGTGAGCCCCTCCTCTAGGCCGACCCAAAATCGGCCGCCCAGTACGCCCCGAGATGCATGCCAAGCGGGCATAAATAGCACGTTTTTTCAATAAGCTATCGCTCCCGGCCCGTCCGCAGCCTGCGCCCCCTGATAACCCAGCCAGGCAACCTGCGATAATTTGGCGAAGGATCCGCCAAGGTGGTATCCTCTTTTGGCTCCAAGGAAGCTCTTGTATGTGCCCTAAAACCGCTCTCCCCTGCCTGCTCCTTTTGCTCGCTCCCCTCTCGCCACTTGAGTGCCGCGCAGCGGAGCCCGAGTCGTGCCTCGATGACGTGCGCCAGTGTCTTGCGCTGACTGGGGGCGAGAAGGATCACTGCTTCCAGTCGGTCGCGGCAAGACCAGCCTGCTCCGGTTCCGGGGTGGGACGCCTGGCAGAGCGCCGCTCTCAGTTCTCGACCTCCGTGCCAAACGGTGCCGAGGCAGGCCCGTCGTTTCTCGGCCCGCAGCTCATAGACAAGGCGTGTTTGGCGAACTTCGACAGCGCCTGGTCTGCGGCCCTGGTTAAAGGCTCCCCTTCGCCAGAGACGTACGCATCACTGACGACATCGCTCGACCGTTGCGCCCGTGGCCAGGCTTCAGAGATGATTCACCCCTAGGCGCCACTCGTTTCCTTGCTGCTCCCCGATGAACCCCAGCCAGCCGCCAAAGCCCTCCCTGCTCCAGTCGCTCGTCATCGCAACCGTGGTGCCGCTCTTTCTCCTCGCCACTCTTGAGGTTGGCGCGCGCGCATTCGAGCCGTTCTGGTCGCGGGAATCCTCGAAAGCTGCAGCATCCCCCAAGGGCCTTGAGATGCCGACGTGGATGCTCCGCGAGGCGAATTCAACGACACGCCCACGAGTAACCGCAGAGGACCTTGCGTGGCTCAAGCTCTTCACCGAGGGTGATGGCTTCCGGGTAAGCCTCATTCCAAACAGCTCAGCTGAAATCCAGAACACCTTTAGCCTGATCCCGAACGACCGGGCGCGCCGCCGGCACATCAAGGCTAATTCGATCGGCTTTAGGGGCCCCGAAGTTGCCCCGAGGAAGCCCGCCAACACCTTCCGCGTGCTCGTCTTCGGCGACTCAAGCTCCTTTGGATGGGGCGTCGAGGAGGGAGAGAGCTGGTCGAGCCTCCTGCAGAAGACCCTTCAGCAACGCTACCCAAGCACCACCATCGAAGTGGCAAACTTTGCGATCCCTGGCGACTCCTCGGCCTACGGCAGGCTCCTCTTCGATGTCTTTGCCCCGCAGTACGAGGCCGATGCTGTGGTGCTCGGCTTTGGCGCCAACGACGCCAAGCCTGTAGTCACCCCGCACACCGAGCAGGTGGCGCGCTTCAGGCAGAAACAGGGCCTGCTCAAGATAAGCGCCCTTCTGCACCACAGCGCGCTGTACCGCGGTCTTGAGCAGGCACTGGCGCCACGGAGAGCTCCGGCAGTAAGCGGCTCGACGGCAAGCACTGCCCCAAAAGTCCCTGCCGTCTCACCGCGCGACTATGCGGCTAACATGATCTACATGACTGAACGCGCCAAAGAGCTCGGCGCAAAGGAGGTGATCCTCCTTACGCTCTGCACACCGGCAAATTATTCTCGCGAAGCGCGAATCGTCGCGCGCAAGCTCAAGGTCTCCTCCCTTAATGGTCAGGGGCAGCTCCTCAGGCTCATTCCGAAGATCAAGGAGGGCAGCGCGTACCCTGAGTACGCCGAGCTCATGCAAGCCTCCTATCCCTCCTTTCTGCGCCGAAACGATCGCTTCTATGTGACGTCTGACGGGTGTCACCCGAACGAGCTAGGGCACCGCTTCATTGCTGACCAGCTTGCGCGGCTCATTGAGGGCTCCGCGCTGATTCGGGACCCGGCCGGCGCGCCTGCCGCGTAGCGCACGCGCGTCATCAACACCGGTTCTGGTGACCTACCGCACGAGGACCAACGGCGGTCTCTTGCTGCCGACAAGCAGCGTGTGCCCCTCCGAGGCCCCTCTCACACCTCACGATGCTACCGTTTTTAGTTAACTCCTTCGCGATGTTGCGCCGCCGCAACTCTAACAGCCCCAAGCAGGCAGCGTCAGCAGAATACCGAAGCCCAGTGCCTGCGAAGCTTCGCTAGCCTTGCGGCTGCTCGCAGCAGCAAGTACATTAAGAGAGATCGGGTGGTGTCCGCTTCTAAACAGGGACATGCCGGGTGCTTGACGTTGAGGCACTCGCGGCGTGGCCGGTGAAGCCGGGTGGATACTGCAAGGCGCTGAGCCGCACCTATCGAGTGGGGCTCTCTCGCGACACAACATCGAAACAAGGAGTGTTATAATGTCAAAGAAGGGTCTTCTCGCCGGATTGGTGCTCGCCGCTGCTCTTTTCACCACAACGTCACCTGACTCTATGGCCCAAGATGGCCTATCCTCCCGCTCGCTCCAAAAAATGTCTCGCGCCGGGGATCCCACAGCGAGCGTCCTGGACCTTGAGGACGTATGCACCACGATCAAGCAGGTCACGGGGCGGGAGTTCCTCTGGAAATCACAGATCTCTAACCACATAACTCCGGGCGATGCCCGCGCAACAGGCCCCACCTTCATCTGCAATCAGGTGTGCCCTACCTTCCCGATGTCCTTCTACTACTCAGACGGCTCCCTTGCGGGCCAGGTCGGCTACTATGGAACGTGGAGGGTGAGTGGCAAGGCACGCGCCTACTGCGCGGCTGGAGGCACCCCGCAGTGCTACATCAACCAGATTAACACCAACGCCCGCCGCCGCGGCCGTGATGGTTTTGTTTATCTGCAAACCGGAAAGAGAAAGGGCAACTCGGTGTGCTACAAGGTGCGCCCCATCGGCCGCACCGGGAACCCACTGTAGTCAGCGCTCCGGCCGTTTCGAGGCTGTCAGGGGGAGGGAGCCGCAAGGCTCCCTCTTTTTTTGCCGAACACGCTCTGCCTGCTGCCCAGCATCCCAAGGCCCAAAAGTGACTGGAATCACAAGGGCAGAGAGGAGCTTTTTTGCTAACTCTCTAGGATAGCTCGGCAAACCTTCTTTATTTTTTCGCTCCCGAATTGTAAGCTGCCGGAGTCCGTCACCACACGGTAACTTGCGCCCCCCAAGGTGTTTTGGGGGCGTTTCAAAGGAAGACCACGCCATGAAAAGAGTTCTACGTGCCCTCGCCGTTGTCACTCTGGTTGCAACAATCGTTGGAGGCCCCAGCAACTCAATGGCACAGATAGCTGAGCGCCGCGTTTGGACGGTCAAGGAGATATTAGAGGAGCGGCAGCCAGCCTCAAGTGACACCAAAGAGAAGTGGTGCCAGGGCCAGCTCTTCAAGCCGTGTCTCTGTCCCAAGTATGTCAGCAAGCTCGTCCAGTATCGCCCCTCGGTAAGCGAGTGTGGCGGCAAGGCGGCTATCATTCTTTCAGGAAAGTACCTCAACGTGTTTAGCGTCGTCGTTCGCGACCTGCTAAACCGCGACCGCTGGCCGGCTCAGGGCGTAAACGGCTGCTCGGCGTTTGAGCGCGACACGCTTGGCCTGAACAAGTGCAGCGTCTTCAAGGTACAGAAGGTAATCGGTGTCGAGGACCCTGCCGGCGATGCGGAGGTGCACTGCCTCGGGGCTAGCGGGTACTCGACCCTCTTCAAGAAGGTCACCCGCATTACGGCCAAGCTCGCTGACCACCCGAACGCCACTACTGATCCGCTTGAGCGGCTCTGCCTTGTTGGCCCGAACCAGCCGCTCAACTAGCGAGAGGGTCAGGCAGCGCAGGCTTTAAAAGACCAAGAACAGCCCTCTTTAGCTCCGCGGCCTCAACCGGCTTTGCAAGGTGAAGCGTAAAGCCAGCCCTGATGGCCTGCGCAACGTGTTGCTCGCCAGCGTGCGCTGTCAGCGCGATGGCCGGGAGGCTCCAGCCAGCAGACCGGAGGTTGCTGATTAGCTGGTAGCCGCTATACCGCGGCATGCTAATGTCGCACACCAAGAGGCTTGGTGCTGCGCCCTTCATCAGCTTAAACAGCTCTTCCGCTGAGCAAGCTTCTTCGACTCGCGCTCCTAGATCCTCAAGCGCCACGCGGCACAGGTGGCGAGCCTCCGCCTGGTCATCGACTACCGCAACGACCTGGCCGGCGAGAGGTCTGGGCGCCTCCTCGGTTATGGGCTCAGCTTCTCTCGCAGAGCGTGCTTCCGGCACACTCACCTTACAGGGCAGCCACACGGTAAATTCACTTCCCTGCCCCTTACCCTTGCTCCTCGCCAAGACCCGTCCGCCATGCAGCTCAACCAGGCTCCGGACAATGAACAGCCCAAGGCCCAGCCCACCCTGATTCCGCTGAAGCGCGGTGTCTGCCTGAATAAAGCGGCCAAAGATAGACTCAAGCTGGTCCGCTTTGAGCCCAATCCCGGTGTCTCGAACCACTAGCTCCAGCTCCCCCCCTGAAGCTGCGCCAGCCACCAGGACGGAGCCCCCCGATGGGGAAAACTTGATTGCGTTGGAGATCAGGTTTGTCAGGCACTGATGGAGCCTGCCCCTATCGCCCCGGACCGCCGCGGTGGGGACAGGCGCATCCATCTGCAACAGAACCCCCTTTTCCTGCGCCTGTGGAATGCACGCCTCGACCGCGTTTGCCAAGAGGTCGGCGGCGAAAACCTCCTGTAAGTCGAGCTGAACCTTGCCGGCGGAGATCCGGTTGATGTCGAGAATATCTGATATGATGGAAGCCTGCAGCCGCGCGTTGCGCTCGATGGCCGCCAGGGCCTGAGCCAAACGGTCTGCATCACTCTCGCTGCGCTTTGCGATCTGCACCCAGCCAAGCATCGAGTGCAGCGGGCCGCGCAGCTCGTGAGAGAGGAGCGCAACAAATTCGTCTTTTGCGCGGTTTATCGCTTCTGCCTCTGTCCGCAACTGCTGCGCGAAGAGCTCTCGAGCCTTATCCTCGGCTTTTTTGCGCTCGGTGATATCCTCTGCAAATATGATAATTCCGTTCACTACCCGCGGCTTATGCCAAATCCGCCACGGCCGAATTTCCCACCGAACCCACTGCTGGCTCCCGTCAGCCCGGGTGAAGCAATCCTCTTCGCTCTTCTCCGTTGCGCCCGCAAGGCATCGGGCATGCACGGCACGCCAGCGGTCAGGGATCTCTGGAAAGATCTCGTAGTGGCTCCGTCCGATGAGGCTATGGGCATCGAGACCATAGTCCGAGATCCAGCGGCGGCTGGCAGACACGTATCGCATGTTGGCATCAAACATGGCGATCGCAACGGGAGCATTGCCAATAAAGGTCTGGAGCCTCTTCAGAGCGCGCAGCTCTATTGTGCGCGCCACCTCGACTCTCCCAGTCCTTCGGCCAAGGAATTGCGCGAGCGCGATGAGAGCTATGCTCACCCCTCCGAAAGCTCCTAGGTGCAGACAAGAGGATCTCAGGAGAGATGGTAACATGAGCTGCCTCCTCTTAGGCCGATGATGTGCTTAGTCGCTTCTGTAAAAGTCAAACGGAAACCCTCTTTTCGTAAATCGCTATTGCTGCGCTGTCTCAATACCTCTCTGGCTTTTTCCTCTGGTCATGCCGACACCCCCGACACCCCTGTAGGTAGTGGCTTTAACCCCACCGGATTCGCCGACATGAAGCACATTATGCATGCTCCGCAGCATTCGAAGCGCTGCGGACTCCCCCCTGCCGCTTGGGGATGCGGGCCACGAACGTCGTGTTTCTTGCGCCGGTCTCGTACCGCAGGTCGCCGCCGTGCGACCGCATCAGCTCGCGCGAGATGCTCAAGCCGAGGCCCGTTCCCTTGCCCGGCGGCTTGGTGGTGAAGAACCCAGTCATCATCTTGGCCGCCACCTCAGGGGCCACACCGTGGCCGGAGTCAATTACCGATATCTCGTAAGCATCCTCCCCTTCGCTGACTTCCATCCGAATCCAGGCCCCTTGGCTCCCCTCGATCGCGTCGTGCGAGTTGCTTATCAGATTGAGCAGCACCTGGGAGACCTGCGAGCTTCGGCACTCCGTGCTCCATTCACTGGGGATGGCTGGCACGAGCAGCTCGATCCTGCTTCGCCTCAGCCTGGCGCTGCACAAGCCCACCGTTTCGGCGATAATGTCCGATACCTTCTCTGGGGCGAACGGGTCGTTCGAGGCGTCGCGCGAGATGGACTGCAGATCGGTGACGATCCTGTTTGCCCTGGCGATGGAGCTCTCAAGCCGCTCGATCTGCTCAAGGAGGGTGCCTGTATCACGCACGCCCCCCTGCACCATCCTCTTTAGCACCTCAGTTGTGAGCGCAATTGAGGAGAGGGGGTTCTTAATCTCGTGTCCTACCCCGGCCGTGATCTCTCCGATAGTCACCAAGCGAGCGGCGCTGGCGAGTATCCCTCTATGCTGCTCCTCCCTAAGGCAGGCCCTCTTGGAGGAGACAAGCATGCTCGCCTGCAGGGCCACGACCTCAAACACCCGATTCAGGTCGCCGGTGGCCCCCAGGAGCGCCCGAGAGCAGAACTCCAAGACCGCCACCACCTTCCCCTCGACTGCGATCGGAATGGCGATCGCCGAGAGAGGGGGAATCATTTTGAGGCTGTCCCCTCTCTGGCTGCCGCTTACCGTTGCCAGGTCAGTTGACCACTCGACTTTTCCTGTCGCGAGTGCACGGCCTGGAAGATCCTGTCCAGGAGCAAAGGTGCCTCGAATGGTCTCCTCGTGGAATGCCTGGAATCCCGCAGCGCTCGTTGCTCCCCACGCCGATGTGGGGCACAGCGCTGGACGCTCTCCATCTGCGACCTTTAGAACATGCCCAACCTCCCAGGGGAGCTCAGAGAGCGCGAGGCGCAGGATGAGATCGTACACTGTATCCTCTTCCGAGGAGTCAGCCGCACTGCGCAGCAACTCCCCATTCAGGTCCGTGCCGCGCCTCTCCCACTCAAGCTGGGCTTGAGTCGCCTCAAGCTGCTCTTGCACCAGATCCACTCCACCACCTCTATTTAGCTTCACAATACCTCCACCGCTGCAAACCGATTCG
>JAFMJG010000083.1 GCA_017853605.1 bacterium | reverse complement strand
TCGGGGCTCAGGGGCTGGGCAGGAGCGCCGACGCTTCAACACCGCTCCCGCGAGGATGTTCGGGCTCCCAAAGAGGTACAGTGCCGAGAGAAGCAGGGCCTCACAGGCCCGGAGCGAGCACCTGATCACAGCATCAGCCACGAGCACCGTCGCAGCGCTTACCGTTATCCAGCATAGGTAGGGCATAAAGAGATAGGCGAGGTGCCCCACATCGAGCGACCAGAAGAGCTCGTGTAGTGTTGCTCCAGCTTGCGTCGCGACCTCAGCAATCCCCTGCAAACTACCAAGGCTTTCCATACAAACGTTGTATCCAAAAGGCGTGCCAAAGGGTTCTTAGGACATAGAGAGCATGTAACTATCTGAAAGTACAAGAGACAAAAGGGGTGTGTCGGCACCGAAGTTGGAACCATCTACGAGCTGCCTGTAGAAATTTTGCGCACTTCGCCTGGGCCAGATGGTGAGCCCCCCTGCCGCAAGAGAGGCGGCAGCCGCGCAGCGGCATGCCACCCAAGCCCCGAAAAAAGGGGTGCAGCCGTCTCGCATCGGGAGAGAGTCGAGCGGATCGCCTCGCGGCGCTATGACTCTAGGATGTACGAGAAGATCAGTGGGGCGACTATCGAAGCATCCGACTCAATCACGAATCGAGGGGTGTCGATGCTCAACTTGCCCCAGGTGATCTTCTCATTGGGCACCGCGCCGCTGTAAGACCCGAACGAAGTTGTGCTGTCGCTTATCTGGCAGAAGTAGCCCCACTTTGGGCACTCTCGCTGAAGATCTTGGTGGATTAGCGGGACAACGCAGATCGGGAAGTCTCCCGCGATCCCGCCTCCGATCTGGAAGAACCCGATCGATGATGAGGCGGTGTTCTCAAGGTACCACTCTATGAGGAAGCCCATCTGCTCGACACCGCTCTTGACGACGCTGTAGCGCTTTACGTCTCCCGACACAACGTGAGAGACGAAGATATTGGCGAGGGTCGAGTCCTCCCAGCCAGGGGTCCAGATCGGGAGGTTCTTCTCCTTTGCCGCGAGCAGCCAGGAGTTCTTTGGATCTATCTGGAACGATGCCCGCACGGAGGGATCCTCGAGGAGCTGGTACATGAACTCGAATGGGAAGTAGCTCTTTCCTTCACGATCGGCCTTCTGCCAGAGCTGCAGGATCGGCTTCTCGATCGCCCTAAACGCCTCATCCTCAGGTATGCAGGTGTCCGTGACGCGATTCATTCCCCGGTCGTAGAGCGCCACCTCATCCTCAGATGACAGGGTCCGGTAGTGGGGCACCCTCTCGTAGTGGTTATGGGCAACGGCGTTGAACACGTCCTCCTCTAGGTTGGCACCGGTGCAGCAGATCGCCTGCACCTTGTCCTGCCGTATCATCTCGGCGAGCGATAGCCCGAGCTCCGCCGTGCTCATGGCTCCCGCCAGGGTGACCATCATCTTGTTGCCCTGCTTGAGCTGTGCCACATACGCTTCTGCGGCGTCAACGCACACGGCTGCGTTGAAGTGCCGAAAGTTGTGCTTCATGAATTTCTTGATGCTCATTGCTGTTACGCTCCTTGCGCTATCTTAATAGGGTCAGAAAAAGGCGCTGACGCTCCGTTCGGCGATTCCCACAGCAGGTAGGTGTAGCCGCTCAGGCTCTCCTTAAACCGCTGCATGAACTTGGCGGAGTCCTCCGGCGTCATGGTGCCCTGGTGCACCGCGCGATCGATCTGCGTGTGCACCCCGTGGATAAGATCCTCCTGGGTGTACTGCACGTACCCCAGCACCTCCTTGATGGTGTCGCCCTCAACAATGCTGGTGATTCTTGGGTTGCCAAGGTCGTCAAGCTCCACGTGCACGACGTTCGTGTCGCCGAACAAGTTGTGGAGGTTTCCAAGACACTCCTGGTACGCGCCGATCAGGAACATCCCGATGTAGTACGGCTGGTCGCTCTTGTAGGGGTGAAGATCGATGTACCGCTGCACGCCCTTTAAGTCGATAAACTTGTCGATCTTTCCGTCGCTGTCGCAGGTGAGGTCGGCGATGATGGCGCGACGGGTCGGCTGCGCTGCAAGGCGGTGGATCGGCATGATCGGAAAGAGCTGCTCAATCGCCCAGTGGTCGAGCATCGACTGGAACACCGAAAAGTTGCAGAAGTAGGTGTCCTTGAGCATCCCCTCAAGAACGTCCAAGTCTTCCGGGACGTACTTCATCGTGCTCTTGAGCTGGTTGATGCGGGTAAAGAGGTTCCGGAGGGTTCGCTCGGCGTAGGCACGCTCCTCGATTGAGAGCTGGCCCTGCACAAAGAGCTGCAGGAACTCCTCGCGCAGCGACAGCGCATCACTGAACACCTCGTGGCAATTCTTGAGGTTCAGGTCCCTGTAAAGGATTGAGAGATCCCTGAGCTTGTCGTCGTCAGAGGGCGGGATGTCGGGGGTCGACGGCGGCTCGGGCACCTCTGCCACGTCCATGACCTCAGTCACAAGCACGGCATGGTGCGCCGTAAGTGCGCGGCCAGACTCGCTGACGATAGTGGGATGGGGAATCGAGAGCTCTTCGCACGCGGCAGAGATCTCCCATACCACATCGCGCGCGTACTGGTCGGTGGTGTAGTTCATGGAGGAGTCGAAGTTTGTGCAGCTCCCGTCGTAGTCCACCCCGAGGCCGCCGCCAACGTCGAGAAACTCGATGCTTGGGCAGAGGCGATGGAGCTCGGTGTAGACCCTGGCGGCCTCCTTCATGACCTTCTTGATGGCGTTGATCGACGTAATCTGGCTGCCCATGTGGAAGTGGAGGAGCTTTACGCAGTGGCCCATGCCGCGGGCCTTGAGCTGCTTGACCGCCTCAACTATCTCATACAGCGCCAGGCCGAACTTGGCGTTCTCTCCTGCGGATCCTGCCCAGCGCCCTGCGCCGCGGTTTGTCGGGTTCATGCGCAGCCCGATCTCTGGGGTAACCCCGATCGCCTCACTGGCGCGAATGATGGTCTCTAGCTCGTAGAACTGCTCTACCGTGATAATCGGGCGCAGCCCCAGCTTGCTCGCCATGAGCGCCAGCTCGATAAACTGGTAGTCCTTGTAGCCGTTGCACAGCAGGAGCCCCTTGGGCATGTCGTGCATCGATAGCACCGCCAGAAGCTCGGGCTTGCTTCCAACCTCAAGGCCCATGCCGCGCCCATTGCCGGCCTTCCTGACGGCATCAACGACCTGCCGCTGCTGGTTTACCTTCACGGGGTACGTGAGGATGTACTTTCCCTTGTACTCAAACTCAGCCATCGCCTTGTCAAAGGACTCATAGATACCCTGGGCGCGCTGCCGGAGGATTCCGTTAAACCTAATGAGGTGCGGAGGCTTGATGCCGCGGCGCACGAGATCCTCAACGATGTTGAACAGGTCCACTGCCGGGCGATCGCGCTCAGGGGTAACGGAGACGTTTCCGGCCTCATTAATCTTAAAGTACCCGGCCCCCCAGCCCTCGATGCGGTACTGCTCGGCGCTCTTCTGGATGTTCCACGGTTCAATCGACATTACTTCCCCCCCTCCGCAACAACGGCCCCGTACTGGTCCGGGCGGCGGCTCTCAAAAAATCTCCAGCCATCCCGCGCATAGCGCGAGTGTGCCAGGTCAACATCAGCAACTATCAAGCCGGGAGCCTCAGTTCCTCGGGCCACCACCTGACCGAAGCCATTGCAGATGAACGAGCCTCCCCAGAAGGTCGAGCTGGCCTCCGTCCCAACCCGGTTGATGGCGCACACCACCACGTTGTTTGCCACAGCGTGCCCAACCTGGACAGCCTGCCACGCATGTTGCCAGTCACCCTCGATGCACGGCAGCTCGGCAACGCGGCCAATCGCGGTCGGATAAAAGATGATCTCCGCTCCTGCAAGCGCCAGCGACCGGGCTGCCTCAGGGAACCACTGATCGTAGCAGATCAACACTCCGGCCTTCGCAAAGCCGAGGTCGAAGACCTTGAAGCCGAGATCCCCCCCGTCAAAGTAGTTCCTCTCAAAGAACGCCGGGTCATGGGGGATGTGAACCTTGCGGTAGGTCCCGAGAACCTCACCCCTGCCATTAATGACAAACGAGGTATTGAAGCCTTTACCCTCGCCGGCCCGCTCATAGACCGACCCAGCCACGATTGCTATGCCCAGGCTCTTGGCCTCCGCCGCAAGAACTCTCGTCACCGTGCCGGCAAGATCGCCGGAGCAGAGGCGCTCTGAGTAGTCGCGAGGGCAATGCTCCTCAACGCAGAAGTAGGGGGAGCGGAAGAGCTCGGGGAGCGCCACCACCTGCGCCTTCCGTTGGGCCGCTTGCCGGATTAGCGAGACGGCGCGCTCAAGGTTCTCGTCGGGCTCGCTGCTCATGGCGAATTGCGCCAGGGCGATGGTGACGGGACGGGGGGTCCAGGGGAGTTGGTTCATCGCTTGCTGATACGGACGCGACCGCGAGCGTCGCAAAAAACAGTAGTCGTATGTCTCTGCGCTGCCAAGCTCTGTCTTACGAGTGCTGCTTGGCGTCCGCCTCGCTCGCCGGGGAGCCGGTCCTGAGGGTTCCGGCAGTTTGCCCATTCGGCGAGTGTCATTCTCTGCAGGGAATGAATCACTATAGAATTAATAATGCAATACCCGCGCCGGGAGTTGAAGCATTATTTACGGAATCTGAATTCTCTGGGCGGGCTGGCAGCTCGTCGGCTCTCTCTCTCCTATGCAGCCTCGCCCTCCTGGCCGGGCAATTCGCCAGTGCGGGCTAGCTCGAAGATGACAGCTGTTCCCTCGCGCTCTCGGCTCAAGATGCGGAGCTCCTTTCCGTGAATGCGGGCTATCGTGGCGCAGATAGAGAGCCCAATGCCGGTGCCCTTCGAGGTGCCCCGGATGTTGGAGGCCCTAAAAAACTTCTGCGGCACCTGAGACAACTCCCCCTGGGGAATTCCCACTCCGGAGTCGGCAACCACCACCTGCACCGTCTTGGGAAGGAGGCTCATGGACACCTCCACTCGCCCGCCTTTGGGGGTATAGCGGACTGCGTTCTCGAGCAGGTTGCGCATCATCCGCTCAAGCAGGGCGGTGTTGCCATGCACGATTGGGACCCCCGCCGGGATGCTCCAGTGGAGCTCTATCCCCTTCGCTTCAGCTGAGGGCTTGGCGCCCATCAGGGAGTCCATCGCCAGGTCCACGATCGACACCGGCTCCATAGATACCGGCTCCCCGGAGCTCTCCAGGGCAGCGATGTGGTGCAAGTCATTGACGAGACCCGTTGCGGAGCGGGTGCTCTGCAGCGCCACAGAGACGAAGCGGGCCCGCTCGTCGTCGTTAATCCGGCTGCCCCGGTGCATGATCGTCTCAAGGTAGCCTTGGATCGCCGACAGCGGCGCCCGGAGGTCGTGCGAGAGCGCCACGATGGTGCCCTTGATGCCCTCCTCGCGCCGGTGCGCAGCCACGAGGAGCGATCCACCTGCTAGGGCGACAAAGAGCAGGGAGCCCAGCAGCACCCCGCCTCCGAGGGCGATGCTTCCTAGGAGCGTAGAGGATGCGGCTGGTGCCGGAGCGAGCGCCACGTAGACATAGTGCCCGTCACCCTTGAGCCTCAGCGGAGCGACGGACACGGGAACGGAGCCCCGCAGGTTGTGCGGGTCATCCCCCAGTATCAGGGTTGGCGAGTCCGGTGCAGCGATGAAGGCCCGCACCGGCTTGAGGTCAAGAACAGGCAGCGCAACCGGGCCGTAGCCCGGGGGAGCGAATTCAACTGAGCCGCGCTCATTGATCACGTAGGCGCGCACGGCGGGATTGAGGGCTGATATCTCAGAGAGCATGCGGTTGATGTCGGCGTCCTCGCCCCGCTCGGTAAAGCGGCCCAGACGCATCGCAAATGTGGCGGCCACAGCGCGGTTCTTCACGGCCTCACTGTAGGCTGCCGCGTGCCGCGAGGCCGCAACGGTTGCCCAGGCCTGAAAGAGGAGAAGCGAGGCGAGCAGGGTGCCAAGCGCCCAAAGCATTCGAGGGCGAGGAGAGAGGGAGGTGCCGCGAAGCCATCCCCTAAGAGCGCGTGCTATGCGAGAGATCGCTCCTGCGCCGCCGATCTTTGAGCTTCCTGCCTGCATGCCATCACGCTGCGCACTTGTACCCAACGCCCCAAACCGTCTGGATGAAGGCTGGATTTGAGGGGTCCTTCTCGATCTTTGCCCGCAGCCGGTTAATGTGGGTGTTCACGGTGTGCTCGTAGGCACTTGAGGTATAGCCCCAGACACGGGTAAGGAGCTGTTCGCGCGAAAAGGGCCTTCCGGGGCTTTTAGCGAGGAATAGGAGGAGATCAAACTCAGTTGAGGTGAGGTCGACCCCGCTGCCATGCACCGACACTTCGCGTGAGACAGGATCAATTATGAGGCCATGCAGCTCAATCTTGGGCTCGTCAGCGCCCGCAGCGACCCCGCTCCGGCGCAGCAGCGCTTTTACGCGGGCGCAGATCTCCCGGATGCTAAAGGGCTTGGTGACGTAGTCGTCTGCGCCCATCTCAAGCCCCAGCACCTTGTCGACCTCTTCGCCCCGGAAGGTGAGCATCATGATCGGCGCCCGGATCTTCTTCGCCCGCAGCTCGCGGCAGATATCGATGCCGTCCTTGCCGGGCAGCATGACGTCGAGGAGAACGATGTCGTAGGAGTTAGTGAGCGCCAGCTCAAGCCCCCGCAGGCCGTCTGCGGCGTGGGTCACCTTTAGCCCCAGGTCTTCCAGGTGCATGGTGAGCAGCTCGCCTATGTTGTGGTCGTCATCAACAACGAGAACGCGGACTGTCGAAGCGCATTGAGTCATACAACCTCTCGGGAGAGCGGAACCTAACTGTTCAACCTGTTATGGTCGGGAATTGTCTCGCTGTTGCCGAGAAAGGGGCCAATGGAGCTGCCCCATGAAGGTTTCTGCCAAGGTACTGAAACAACTGGCTGGTGGGGGCTACACTGTAAGGAGGAGGGTAGCGATTGGGCGGAGAAGGGGGGCGGAAGGGGGCAAACGAGCGGAAAACGGAAGGCGACGGGGGCAAGCGCTCCCGTCGCCCCAGGGCCTTATATGCGCCTAGTTACGCGCCGTGTAGGTCCCAAACGGTGACACGATCTGAAGATCAAGCGGCTGTCCGCTGCAGAGGAAATATCCTCCAGCTGATTGGGCTGGAAGCGCGCCGTAAACGCACTTGAGCCTACCTTTTGCCACATACTCACCACCTACCGCGAGGTTTCCAACGGTGAAGCTGTAACTCCCCGCCTGGGTCAGCGTGTCGCACGCATTTGTCAGGAGCTGGCTCGTCACCAAAGTTTCAGTAGAGCCCTGCTTCTTAAAGATGTCTACAAATAATGTCCCGCACACCTGCCCGGCGAGGTTCGCCGGGCTTTGGCCCATCGAAAAGCCACGAGCATTCACGACTACTGAAGCGGTGTCCGCCTTGAAGGGCACTCCCACGTCGTACGATTTTTCTGGACAGGCCGGTTGGCCGGTCCTGCCACAATAGCCCCCGGCGGCTATTGGGAAATTAAAGTACTGAACAGCCGCATTGGTTGGAGAGGAATTGAAGTTTGATGTCCTAAGCTGGACGGTAGTTTTTCCGGTCGCAGTGACGCTTGTACCCGCTGAAATCTTCGGTGAGCACTGGGGGTCAACCGCAGGCTGGCAAAGGTAGGGGCCAGCTCCTGGAGCGCTCTGTGCTGCAGCATCGTGGGCAGCAAGGGCCAAACACAACAGGGCGGCGAACCGGCTGCCGAATCGAACGGCCCTGCCTGGGCAAAACCGAGCCGTGATAAAGAATCGCGTTACCATACTTCCACTCCCCTCTTAAATGCCCGGCCGATGGCGGCCGAGCCTGTACGCGCCGTAGCTCGCATTTGCCCGGCGAAGGCCTACTTTCTCTTGGGAGGTATCCCTCCACCCAGAGAGGGATTCGGCTCAAAGCCCCGTGCGCTTTAGCGATCGAAGCAAAAATATCTTTTTATGGGCGGTGCAGCGGTTCCGGACCCTTAACCGCCCGCAAACATTGCACGGCTTTAGCGAAGGAACGCCTCGTGAAGACCACCATCTACGGCGATTACCTGGCCGGTAGTCTTGCTGAGCCGCTTGCTGACGAGCAGGAAGTAGGCTTCAGCCTGGTCGGCTGGGGTGATCGGCGACTTGGTAAGCGTTCGCTCGGCATAAAATCGGGCCAGCTTCTCAACCAGCCCAGAGGTCTCCTCGTCGTGCGAGAAGGGGATGTTGTACTTGGCGAGCGACCCTATGACCCGATCTCGTGGAAACATCGAGCTGCCCTGCACCACCGTTGCCGGCGCAACGCCGTTAACCCGCACAAGCGGAGCCAGCTCAACAGCGAGCTCGCGCACCAGGTGGTTCGCCGCCGCCTTAGAGGCGTCGTAGGCGAGTGAGCCCCGCTTGGCGACCACCGCGTTTGCGCTCGTTGTGAGCACCAGGCTGGCCGCAAGCCCCTGGTCCCTCCACGTCTTTGAGGCCTCATCGGCCACGAGGTAGCTGCCGGTAACGTTGACCGAGAAGGTGAGCCCCCACTTGTCGTCTGGGATGTGCCCGGTGACGTCGCTCGGCACGAAGACCCCCGCAGTTATCTCAATAGCGTCAAATCCCCCGTACGCAAGCGCTGCCTGATCGAGCATCGTGCGGATGCTTTCCCGGCTTGTGATGTCGCACTGAAGGCCGATGGCGGGGCCGCAGCCACTGATACCGCTGCCTGCGACTCCGATGCCAAGCCCGTGCTTCTCCGCAATCCCGAGGGCAGTCGCGTGCGCGCCCTCGCCGCTCACGTCCACAGCCACGATGTGTGCCCCCTCTCGGGCGAGGCGGTGGGCGGTCTCCCGGCCGATCCCGGAGCCCGCGCCGATTACCACGTGGACCTGGCGGGCGAGCTCCTTTTCGGGGGGCATGCGCTTGAGCTTCGCCTCTTCGAGGAGCCAGTACTCGATGTCAAACGCCTCCTGTTGGGGCAGCGCGATGTATTCATCGATCGCCTCGGCGCCCCGCATCACCTCAACAGCGCAGTTGTAGAACTCCGCCGTGACCCGGCTCTCAGACTTGTCCTTGCCCCAGGCGATCATCCCGAGCCCCGGCACAAGAATGACCGTTGGGTTGGGATCGCGCATAGCTGGGGAGTTCGGCCTCTTGCACCGGCTGTAGTACGAGGCGTAGTCCTGGCGGTACTGATCGAGGCCCTCAGAGAGCAGCGCCTTCAGCTTGGAGACATCGCGGGACGAGGGGTCCCACGGCACAAACAGCGGCTTAATTTTCGTCCGCAAGAAGTGATCGGGGCAGCTCGTCCCCAGCTCTGCCAGCCGGGCGGCATCACACGAGTTGACGAAGCGCAGGATCGCCGCATCATCCTGGATGGTGCCGATCAGCCTCGCGCGTTGGCTCACCTGCCCACGGAGCCAGGGGAGGATTCCTGCAACAATCCCGCGCCGCTCGGCCTCCGGGATGGCCTGGTGGCGCTGGCCGCCGAACGCCGCCGCATGCCCTCCGTTAGCCTCATAGCGAGACTCGATAAACGTCGCAGCCTTCTCGATGAGCGAGAGGGTGAGCTCATAACACTCCAGGTCGTCGTTAGCCCAGTTAATCAGGCCGTGCTGGCCCATGATAATCCCCTTGGCCTTGGGAAGGTCGCGGCAGATCCGCTGCATCTCAAGCCCCAGCTCAAAGCCGGGCCTGAGCCACGGCGTGTGCACCACTTCGTCGCCGAAGATCTCCTTGGTGAGCGCCGCAGAGTTGCGCGAGGCCGCCACGCTGATGGCCGCATTCGGGTGCATGTGGTCCACGTGCTTAAACGGGATGAATGAGTGAAGCGGGGTGTCGATCGAGGAAGCTCGGGGATTGAGGCTGAAGGTGGTGTGGGCGAGCATCTCCACCATCCGGTCCTCAGCATCGCTCTTTGGGCCACGGTTCGGCATCGAGCTGTAGAGCGCCTGAAGGCCGATGACCTTATCCTGGCACAGCGAGGCGAAGTTCTCGCGCTTTGAGGTGCGCAGGTCGCCGCCTGAGCCCTTTACCCAGAGCACCTCGACCTCGCTGCCAGTGAGGGGATCTCGCTCAATAACCTTGGATGAGGTGTTGCCGCCCCCCGTGTTGGTGATCCGTTGGTCCGCTCCCAGCAAGTTTGAGCGGTAGACGAGCCGCCCGACCGGGTCGAGAGGAGTTGCTGTCTTAGTGTCCCATCCGTAGGTAACGAAGCGGTGCTTTGCCATAGTGAGGTCCCCCAAGCGCATCTTTAGGCTCCGGATCCTTCCCCGATTCCCCTGAAAACTCAAGGGGAAGCCGCGGGGCCAACGGGGAGCCGTAAAGGGCGATGCTCGCTGCTTTATGAGGCGGCTGGTGCAGGAGGCGGCTCCGAGTCGGGCAGGGAAGCAACCACATCACCCGGCTCTGGCACCGGCTCTGTTACGCCCCCCGGTGCCGCCACTCGGGCCGGCCGTATCTTGGGGGTGATGACCGCTGCCGCAAAGACAAAGAAAAGGGGATAGAGCGGAAGGAGGTAGCGCGGGAACTTGACCTGAAAGCGGGCAGTGGCCAGAAAGAATATCGCCATGAAGATCAGGGGAATAACCTCTGGGTTGAGGGGGGTTGAGGCTATCTCGCGCTTAAAGAGCTTGTCGAGCAGCTCAAGAGCGCACCGCACGAAAGCTGCAGCAACTCCGATTATTCCAGCCAGGAACACGGGCCATCCCATCGTGTACCAGAGCATCTGCTTGAGGTGGTAGAAGTAGGGGACTGTGTGCTCGTACTGGATTGTGTACGGCGGGCGCCAGTGCCCCTGCACCATCGAGGTCTGCTCGCGCGTGTGGCGGGTAAAGGTCTCCCAGTCGATGATGGCGTAGGGCTCAGCGAGGGCGAAGACGAGGATTCCGAGGGCCAGCGCTGCGCCGAGGTGCGAGAGCGGGCGCGAGTAGCGGCGGAGCAGCAACGAGGCGAGCGCGAGGAAGGGCACTGAAAGCGGCACGAGGGTTGGCAGGGGGGCGAGGCGCTGCTTAAAGATCCTCGGGTACCCTTTCCAGAACAGCAGCATGTCGGCCAGCACCGTTGCTGCCACCGTCCCCAGGCCGATAACGAGGCACGCCAGCGGCTTGTTGGAGGCGTCGAGACGGCCCCACTCCTTGAGAGACGCGAGCGAAATTACGAAGAACAGCGGAACAAAGAGGAACGCCGAGCTTATCTTGGTCGCTGTTGCAAGCCCTGCGCAGAAGCCGAACAGGAGGTAGGCCCCGAGGGTTCCCCGCTGGTAGGCGTTAATGAGGGCGATGATCGATATAAGCGCCAGGGTGGTGAGCGTGATGTCTGAGGTGAAGAAGCGCGAGAGCTGGAGGTGAAACACGTTGAAGGTCATGAGGGTGGCAGCTACGAGCCCCACCGGAGACCTGCGGTAGAGCAGGAGAGCGAGGTAGTAGACGAGGGGGATCGTAAGGGTGCCCATGATGGTGCAAAAGACCCGCCCCGAAAAGAAGAGCCCGTCGTAGGAGAAAGCCCTCTTTGAGAAGATCGCAAAGATCTTCGCGAATCCCCACGCTGCGTAGAACGAGAAGCTGCCGTACGCGAACGACTTGGGGTTCATGTGCTGCGCCTCAAGCTTCTCGGTAACCTGAACCATGTGGCGCTCGTCCGGGTGGAACCCGACGCCGTGCGGAATCCCGCTCGCCCTCAGGGATGCCCCAACGATCGTGAGCACCACGAGGACTACCAGGTCAAAACGGCGGGAGATGAGCCAAGAGATCGGTTTTTTGAGGGGGTCTGTAGCCATGCAGCGAGGGTAGCCTCTGCCCCGGAGGGTTGTACAGGTGGGTTTTTGGCCTAGCCGCACCCCATTTTGCTGGGCTAACGGGGAGTGGCAGCGCGAAGATATCCCCTCGCCAAAGGGGTCGGAACGGTGAAAGATAAACGCCATGCCAATCCTAGACCTCCTGCGCCGCAACTACCGGCTGATGATCGTCCTTTTTGTCCTGGGCTACTCAGCCATCTACGCCTTCGCCTTCGTCGGAATGTACTTCGTGGAGCACCCGTACCACTCATCTTCCCGATGGATGCTCGATAACTTCAAGGATGACGTGCGGATCCTTGGCCCTCACTGGGATGACCGGCTGCCGGCAGGCGTTCCTGAGCACCGCCGCCCCCCTTCAGTCTTTAACAGCGAAGGCAGGGAGAACGAGCTGCCGCTCTATGAGCCGGACACCCGCGCCAAGCTCGACCTCGTGGTGCAAAGGGCGGCAAATGCTGACTACATCGTGTTTGCCACCCCTCGCATGGCAGATTCGATACCCCGCGTGCCCAATGAGTACCCGCACACCACCGCGTTCCTTAGGCTGCTGTGGGGGGAAAAGCTAGGGTACCAGCTTGTGCGCACATTCAAGAATCGCCCGAGCTTTCTCGGCATAACCTTTAACGATGACCTCGCTGACGAAAGCTTCTCGGTATACGACCACCCGAAAGTTACGATCTTCCAAAACATGGATCGCCTCTCGGCTGAGGCGATGCGCGGCCGGATCGTGGACTTTGAGGAGCAGGGGCCAACCCCCTCCATGGACGAGATGTTGCTCATGGATGAGGGGGGATGGCAGCCGAAGCCCTCGTGGGGCCTGCAGGATCGGGTGGTGCCGTTCGTGTGTGCTGTCGCCTACATCCAGCTGATCGGCTTCGCGTTCTGGGGGCTTTTCGGCAGCCGCTTCGGCTTTATGCGCGATCGAGCCCTGGGGCTTAGCCCCCTTTTCGGGCTGGTGGGGAGCGCAGGCGCGTGCTGGCTCCTGGCTCGCTTCGGAATCTCGCCGGTGAGCAAGCTCAGCGGCTACGTTGTGGTGTCCCTTCTCGCCTTCTCGGCTTTCGTCACCCTGGTGACGAGCAGTGAGGTGCGCCAGAAGCTTGGTGATGCGTGGCGGGCACACGGCGTTCGGGTGCAGCTTGCGTTTGCGGCGGGAGTGCTCGTGGTGCTCCTCGTGTGGCTGGCGGACCCGCAGTTCATCTCCCTCAGCCAGCAGGTTGAGGGCTCGTACCTTGAGTACTTTACCCGCAACCAATCCGTGCCGCCGGTAGACATGCTTTCGCCCGACAGGGCTGTCTCGGTCTTTTACTTCGATCAGTTCGTCCTCGGCTGGTTCCTCAAGGGGATCGGAGTTACTGGCAGGATCGGGCTCCAGGTGTGTATGGTGCTTATCGGAGGGGTCTTGGGATCGGCGGCCTACTCGATCACATCCTCTCTCATCGCGCGCAGAAAGCTGGCGGCATCGGTCTCGCTGGTGCTGACTATCCCCCTGGTCTTGCTCGCCCTCATGGGGCGGGAGGCGCGGGAGCACGCCCCTTCAGTCGAGCTGGATCAGCTGAGCCCAGATCAGGCCCGGGCCGTGAAGTGGCTGTCGACTTCAGTCAAGGGGGCTCCAGTGGCCGTTGACGCCTGCATTGCGGCGCCGAGCTCAGGGTTGCCGCGCGCTGCCGGACTGCCTGCCTTCCAGCGGATCTCAAGCCAGGCCCAGGCTGACGGTGCTGGATCGGATTCAGGTCTCTGCGCCATCAAGGAAGCTGCGGCGCTCTTCCGTTCCATGATGGAGCACGGTGCTGTGCTGTATGTGGCCTCTGGCGAGCCCAACGGGGGGGCTCCTGAGGCCGCTGCCCTTGAGAGCGAGATGGAGTCCCGGCCGGATCTCTTTGCAAAGATCTATGAGCGTGGCGGCACGAAGGTGTTCGCCCCGGCCTTCTCCGATCTTTACCGCAAGGGCGCCAAGCTCTAGCCAGTCCTTGAGGAAGGCAGGCTGGGCCCTCGCGCCTAAGGGGCGAGAAGCAGGGCAGTCTCTTTTTTTTCGCGCCTTTGCTACACTTGCCCCGGCAAGAGGGGACGCGCTTGCCGGCCTGCCTTACAATCCTGGCTGTCCCCCAAAAAAACAGTGAAGGAGCCTATGAGATCACAAGCCGAGCAGAGTCAAGGAGCGCCCGTGGCGCCCGCCGAGGTGCTGGAGCTGCAGCGGGCCGGAACGCATCCCCCGAGTCCGGTCGTAGGAGACTACTCGCCGCGAAGCGCGAGCGGCACGTGGTGGGTCGCAACTGGCCTCCTGCTGGCCATGGCGGGGGTCTTTGCGGCTGGCACGGTAGGAGGGTGGCACAACGGGGCGCTCGGCGCAGTGCGGGCCTTCTCTGAGGCCGCCATGGTCGGCGCGTTGGCTGACTGGTTCGCGGTGACCGCGCTCTTTCGCAGGCCGCTCGGGCTTCCCATACCGCACACCGCTATCGTGCCGTCGAACAAGAGCCGCATCGGCCGCAGTCTTGGGCTTTTTGTGGAGCGCAACTTCCTCTCTGGGCACGTCCTTGAGGGCGAGCTCGTGAATATCTCCGGGGCGCTAGCCCGCTGGCTCAATGTGCCGGAGAACCGCGAGCGCGTTACCCGCAGGGTGCAGGAGCTGCTGCCTCAAGTGCTCCAGGCCCTCAATGAAGACGAGATGCGGGCTTTCG
>JAFMJG010000200.1 GCA_017853605.1 bacterium | reverse complement strand
AGCCCGGCTACATGGGGAAGAGTAGCCCGGCTACACGGGGGAAGTAGCCCGGCTACACGGGGGACCGGGGATGGTAGCCCGGCTACTCGGGCGCAAGAAGAAGCCCCCCGTCACGGCCCCGCGCGCGCCATGCCCGCTAGTCATCCGCGATCAGCCTCGCCTGCCCAGGGTTAAGGACATCGTAGATTCGCTCCAGGAGCAGGGTGCAGCGGCGCTTGGTTTGGGCGCGCTTAGCCGCAATCGACAGGGCGCGCTTAGAGCCCACAATAATGAGGAGCTTCTTGGCGCGGGTCACCCCAGTGTAGACGAGCTGGCGCTCAAGGAGGGTAAAGTGCGAGTCATCGAGCGCCAACACAACGCACGGGACCTCCATTCCCTGAGAGCGGTGCACGGTGACTGAGTAGGCGAGCGAGAGCTGGCTAAGCTCGCCCCGCGGGTACTCGATCAGGCGCCCATCCCACAGCTCCACCGAGAGCTTATGGTCCTCGCGGCTCACCTGAACCACCGTCCCCATATCGCCGTTGAAGACGCCAGAGGTGTCGATCTTGTAGTTGTTGACCCGCTGGCATACCCGGTCTCCAACCCGAAATTCCATGTCGCCAACGGGCAGCACCTCGCCGTCAGGGTGAGAGGCTCGCGGGTTAAGCCGCTCTTGGATCCTTCTGTTGAGCTCGATGGTGCCGAGGGGCCCACGGTTTGAGGGGGTAAGAACCGCGATGTCCGAGCCGGAGAAGCCGAACTTGCGCGGAATCTGCTCTGCCACGAGGCTCTCAATGAGCTTGCTCGACTCCTCGGCAGAGTCGCGCGGAATAAAGTACGCGTCAGAGCGGGTTACCCCATCCGGCATGGGGATAGTGGGAACCTCGCCGGTATTTATCATGTGGGCGACCGTGTTGATGGCCGACTCGTGGGCGCGCCTGAAGAGGCGCGAGAGGGCGATCACGCGGATGTCGCGGCAGCCCACGAGGTCGCCGAACACGCGGCCCGGCCCAACTGAAGGGAGCTGGTCCTTGTCTCCGACGAGCACCACCGTGCACTTCGGCGAGACCGCCGCAAAAAGGTCGCGCGCCAAGAGCACATCTACCATCGACGCCTCGTCGATGATGAGCGCCTCGTAGGGGAGCTGGTTGCGGGCTTTGAAGACGAAGTGCCCCGTTGAGGGGTCGTACTTGAGGAGCCGATGGATCGTGCTGGCTGGCGCGCCACACACCTGGGACATTCGCTGGGCAGCGCGGCCGGTGGGAGCGGCGAGCGCAAACGGGATGCCGGCGCGCTCAAAGAGCTGTGTGAGAGCCTTTATGACGGTGGTCTTTCCGCACCCTGGCCCCCCCGTAATAATCAGGAGCGGCAGCGCGCCTGCCGACTCGACAGCCACGCGCTGCTCCGCCGAGAGCTCCACGCCCAGGGTCTTCTCAGCCTCCGCGACCGCCTCCTGCATGATCTGGGGAGGAATGGGCTGCCGGTCACGCGGCGTAGTGCGGCTCGCCACGAAACGCGCGACCGCGTCTTCAGCGGCATCATAGTGGTGCAGGAAGATGCCCCCCTGGAAGGTGGTCAGGAGCCCCTCGCTAAGTAGCTGGCCGATGTGCTCATCGAGATCCAGCGCCTCCCCGAGGCCAAGCAGCCCCTTGGCACGATCAAGAAGAGCCTGGCGCGAGAGGTAACAGTGGCCGTCATCGGCGGCCGCCTCAAGAGCGAAGTAGAGCCCAGCCTTGAGGCGTTGCGGCGAGTCGGGGCGCACGCCGAGATTGAGCGCGATGGTGTCAGCGGTCTGGAACCCGATGCCGCGGATCTCTCGCGCAAGCACGTAAGGATCGCTCTTAATAATGTCTATCGTTTTGCCCTTGAAGCGCTCGTAGATCTTCGCCGAGAGGTTGGGCGAGATCTGGTGCTCAACGAGGAACTGCAGGATGTGCTCGAACTCCCCCTGCTGGAGCAGCGCAGCGTTGAGGATCTCTGCCCGCTTCCTGCCGACGCCCTCGATCTTGGCGATCTTCTCTGGCTCCGAGCGGATGATCTCAAGTGACTGCGGGCCAAACTCGCGCACGATCCGCTCTGCTGTCTTCTTTCCGACCCCCGCAATGAGGCCCGATGAGAGGTAGCGCTCGATTCCGTCAGAGGTTGAGGGAGGGGTCTCGGTGAGGGAGTGCAGCGTAAACTGCTTGCCGAACTTCGGGTGGGTGATGAACGCGCCCGTGATCGTGACGTATGAGCCCACGGCAGCTGAAGGAGCCATGCCAACCACCGTGATGCGGTCACGGGAGCCATCAAGCACCACCTGGAGCACGGAGTATCCATTTTGGGCGTTGCGGAAGGTAACACGGTCGATCGTGCCCCGCACCACCTCAGCTTCGGAAGCATCGCCCTTCATCAGTCGATCTTTTTGAGCCCGTGCCACCAGCTCGTGCTCGGCACACTCGGGAGGGCCTCAATGAGATCCTTTGCGGATTGGGTCTGCACTCGCGACCTGGCCGCCTCAAACCACTCCGCCGCGTCTGGATAGCCGCGCTCGATGTACTCACGCGCGCGCACCGCAAGCTCCACGAGGTCTGCATCCTTTGCAATAATGCCGGCCTGGGTTGAGCGGTTCTCGATACCGTTCCACAGTGCAAGGAGATCGGGAGCTGCTGGGCCGAGCCGCTCCGACTGCTCCTTCACGGCCCGCTCCTCGTCCGCCGAGATGTAGCGGTTGGCTACCTTGTGGATGTCCCCAATCCTGCACTCGCCGATGTCGTGAAAGATGAGCATCGCCGCCACCTCATTCGGGTTCGTGTGCCCCTCGAGCTTGGCTAGCACCCATCCGATCTGCGCGGCGCGCAGCGAGTGATCAGCGATACTCTCGGGGTCCTCGATGCCGAGCAGGCGCCACCCCTCGCGCTTGACGCGAGAGAGGTGCCCCATCTCGAAGAAAAACTTAAGAATCTCTTTAGATTGCATATCTTTCGGGAAACTAGCAGAAGGGCGGCGCCAAAACCAAGCTCTTCTTTTTGTGCCAGCGCTTAACAGGGGGGCACACCTTGATCTGGATTGGTGTTTTGGCTTAAACTCCGCCGGTCATTAGGATATGCGCTAGTAGCTCAGCTGGTAGAGCAGGAGACTCTTAATCTCTTGGTCCGGGGTTCGAATCCCTGCTGGCGCAGTTTTTTTCCTATCCCGGCTTGGCTCCGCCAAGACCGGGATGACGGCCAGGGGCGCACCCCTGGACCCGCTTTTATAACTACTATCGATAGTTTCAGTGATTTCAGCAGGGGCTGGGGACTGCGCTGTCGTGGCTGCGCCACGA
>JAFMJG010000082.1 GCA_017853605.1 bacterium | reverse complement strand
CTGACTTGCATGTGCTGTTGCCTCCCATAGGCGGGCAGACGGTGTACTTTTTCGGTGATGTTGCCTCGATCCCAGACCTGTCACGCGAGCTGACGGTTCGAGTGCATGACGAGTGCAACGGCTCGGATGTGTTCGGATCCGACATATGCACCTGCCGGCCGTACCTCGTTCACGGCATAGAGGAGTGCATCAGGACCGCCCAGAAGGGGGGGTGCGGCGTCATCGTGTACAACCGGAAGGAGGGGCGCGCGCTCGGAGAGGTGACGAAATTTTTGGTCTACAACGCCCGCAAGCGCCAGGAGGGGGGCGACCGTGCCGACATGTACTTTCACCGCACTGAGTGCATCGCCGGGGTCCAAGACATGCGGTTCCAGGAGCTGATGCCGGACGTCCTGCACTGGATGGGGGCCAAGAGGATTGATCGCCTCGTGTCGATGAGCGACATGAAGTACAACGCGATCACCCGCTCCGGCATCGAGGTCATCACCCGAGTTTCGATCCCCGAGGGCCGCATTCCCGCTGACGCAAGGGTCGAGATGGATGCCAAGAAAGCTGCGGGATACTTCTCCGAGAAGGGGCCAGTCACAAAGGATGAGCTTCGCCAGACCTGTGGCCGAAAGCTCGATGAGTAGCAGGGACTGAGGAGAGGGGCTTATGACACACTCCACAACCATGACATCGCCGCAGGCTGCACGATACCTCAAGAGCGCTACCGCCATCCGCGAGCGGTGTGGCCAGGTATTTTCGCTGGCAGAGGCCGGAAAGCTTCGGCACTTTGCCCTGCGGGAAGAGAGGCTGGCAGGGGTCGTTGCGGCGGTTCGGGATGAGCTGCATACAAACTATCCGAAAGGTGATGTGCCATACCACAGCCGCTGGCGCCACTTCAGCGCCGGCGGAGTTGACCGAGCGGGAATTCTGGACAACAAGCTGGCGCGCCTCCCCGCGCTGGAGCGGGCGCGGGCGAAGCTCGAGCTTGCCTTCATAAGCGTGCTGCTTGACGCCGGCGCAGGGGATCGGTGGTGCTATCGGGACGCCGAATGCCGCAGGAGCTTCGGGCGTTCTGAGGGCCTCGCAGTTGCCTCGTTTGACGGCTTCATGAGGGGGCTCTTCGGGCCGGAGCCGTGCACGGTGAGCGGCGAGGGGCTGCTCTCGGCGAGCGCAGAGTCGGTTGGCTCCCTGCTGCAGGTCTCGGAGGCGAACCCGATTCTTGGGCTGTCAGGCAGGGCCTCGGTGCTCAACCAGCTCGGTCAGGTTGTCCTTTCGAGCTCGGCCGCCTTTAGCGGGGCGCCTGGGCGTCTCGGCGGCATGATGGAATCTATTCGAAACCTTGCGGATCGGGATGGGGTTGTTCACGCGTCTGACCTGCTGGAGTTTGTGCTGGACACGTTTGGTCCCATATGGCCGGGGAGAATCTCAGTTGGAAACGAGAGCCTCGGTGATGTCTGGAGGCATTCTCAGGTCGTGGGCCTGGGGGAGACCGACAAGCTCGTCCCCTTCCACAAGCTCTCTCAGTGGCTCACCTACTCCCTGATTGAGCCCCTGCTTGAGGCGGGCATACGGGTAGGGTGCCTCGATGAGCTCACTGGATTGGCTGAGTACAGGAATGGGGGCCTCCTGATTGACGGCGGCGTCTTGGAGCTAAGGGATCCAGGAATGGCTGCCCGGCCCCTCCATCCTTCGTCTGAGCTGATCGTCGAGTGGCGTGCGCTGACAGTGAGCCTCCTCGATCGAATTGCTTCGGGGCTTCGGGAGCAGCTCAAGATGACTCCTGAGGAGCTGCCTCTTGCAAAGGTCCTTCAGGGCGGCACGTGGAGCTTGGGACGCAAGCTTGCTGCTGAGCGGCGGCCCCATGCAGCTCCACCCCTGACGATCGAGAGTGACGGCACGGTGTTTTAGTCATACGATAGTGGCACATGTTTAGTTGGAGCATCCGGAGGCACGCATGGCTCGGCAGCAACTTACCGTCGTGAATCACCCCCTCGTGCAGCACAAGCTTACCCTTATGAGGATGGAGGAGACCCCCAGCGCGGAGTTTCGGCGCCTCCTGCGCGAGCTCAGCATGCTGCTCGCCTATGAGGTCACCCGCGATCTGCCGCTGCGGATGGTCGACATCAAGACTCCAGTAACAGCGACAAAGTCGCCTGTCATAGACGGGAAAAAAATCACCCTGGTCTCAATCCTGCGCGCAGGAAATGGGATCCTTGACGGCATGCTCGAGCTTATTCCCTCGGCGCGAGTCGGGCACATCGGCATCTACCGCGATCCGGCAACCCTTACTCCGGTGGAGTACTACTTCAAGATGCCCCCTGATATTGCGCAGCGCGATGTGATCGTGGTTGACCCGATGCTGGCGACCGGAAATTCTGCCGCAGCAGCGATAGCGAGGATTAAGGGGCTCAAGCCGACGTCGATCAAGTTCGTCTGCCTCATAGCTTCTCCTGAAGGAGTGGACCTTCTGCGGGAGGAGCACCCGGATGTGCCGATCTTCACCGCCTCGGTCGACGAGAAGCTAAACGATCACGGGTATATCGTGCCGGGCCTTGGGGACGCTGGGGACCGCATCTACGGAACGAAGTAGCCGCTAGCCCCTTCTCTTGGCGAGCCCCCTAACAACTCCGAGTGTTTCGCGCAGCTCAGGAGAGCCGAGAGCCAGGCTCGCCAGCCCGTACACCCCCGCACCGAGGGGGACGCCAAGGGCACAGGCGGCGAGCGGGTCGCCGATCATGGGCAGCATGCCTCGGAGCACAAAGGCCATCAGGAGCGCAGCGGCACCAGAGCGCGCTGTTGCGCCAAGGAAGGCCCGCCAGGGGAGGGGGCCGACCGCAAAAACGTACATTAGCACGACGAGGGCGAGCGACGTACAGGCGGCGATTGACGATGCTGCTGCAAGGCCGCGGTGGCCGATTTCGGCGCGCCACGGGACCAGCTCGTACAGCGTTGCCTGCAGCCCCTGAAGGGATTGGGCGATCATGCCGGAAGGGTTCGCAATCGGGCCCATCAGGAGGAGCGAAGCGATGACCGTGACTGCCAGGGAAGCGGCTCCGATGAGCGTTGGAGTGAGGGTGTCCTTGCGCGCGATGAAGGCCCGCACGAGCATTGAGTGGCAGCTGGATGCCCATAACCCGAGCGCGAGGGCCTGAAGCGCATAGCTCGTCATGAGGCTAGACTCGTGCGTAAACGCTCCGCGCTCAAATAATGCCTGAGTGATCGGCAGCGCCAGGCTCCAGATGCCGAGGGCCATCGGCAGGATGATAAAGCTCGTGAATCGCAGGGAATCGCCGAGGCGGCGGCTGAAGGCGGCGCTGTCTGAGGTGGCTGATGCCGCCGATAGTGCCGGCAGCAGCACGGAGGCGAGCGCAATTGAGAAGATCCCCATCGGAAACTGCGCGACTCGGTCTGCGTAGAACAGCCATGAAACGCTGCCGGCGGGGAGCATTGAGGCGAGAAGCGTGGCGATAAATATGGTCAGCTGGTAGACCGATGCCCCTAGCGTTGCCGGCAGCATCAGCCTGACAACCTCGGCAACATCGCGCCCAAATATTGCGAAGGAGGGGAGGATGGAGAGCCCCGCCCGCAGGCAGGCCGGCAGCTGGGCGGCTATCTGCACCAGCCCACCAACGAGCACAGACCAGGAGAGGAGGTAGGTTGCTGTCTCTGGGCTGAGCGTGATTGCGGCTAGCGCCCCAACGATGAGCACGAGGTTCATCGTCACCTGGGCCCATGCCGATGCCCCAAAGATGTGCAGCGCATTGAGAGCTGAGTTGATCATCGCAATTACGCTTACGCATGCGATGTAGGGCATCATGATGCGGGTCAGGCTTACGCAGAGCTGAAACTTTGCGGTGTCCTGCGAGAATCCAGGCGCCAGGAAGTCCACAACGTCCTCGGCAAACCAGATTCCGAGGGCCGTCATCGGCAGGGTCATGGAGAGCAAGAAGCCGAGGATGCGGCGAAAGGACCTGAAGGCCTCACTCGAGTCTTTTGCCAGGGCAGAGGAGAAAACCGGCACAAACGCTGATGTTAGGGCCCCCTCGGCGACGATGCTGCGCAGCAGGTTGGGAACCCGAAAGGCGACGAAGAAGGCGTCGGCAAAGATGGATGCTCCGAGCAGCCGAGCCACGAGGAGATCTCGAACGAAGCCGAGGATACGGCTGAGGAGCGTTAGGGCTGAAACGATCGCGGTTCCGCGGAGTAACACGACGGGCTCACTGTTTCCTGGAAGGATTCTCCTCTCAGGCTCTCCGATCTATGCCACGAACCGGGGAGTGGGGCGAGGTCCTTATCGAATCATGAAGCTGCGGGCGACACGGTAGAGGTCAGAAGAGAGATCTACCCCCCGAGACTTGATGATCCCGTCAGCGCCTGCCATGGCCTCAAGCGGGATAAACCCTAGCTTATCGAAGTCTCGGGTAACCATTATCCCGCTGTTGCCCCCAAGCAGGTGCTGGACAGCGCCGTACCCGAGAAACTTCGTGTACTCGACGTCGAACGAAATAGGGTCACAGCAGCGAAGCTCATAGCCGATGTTTTTCGTAATCATGTGAACATCGAGCTTTGCCGCCTTGAGCATCTCTTTGAGCGGCGGTATCAGGACCTCCCCAAGCTCCACCTGCGAGTACCTGATACGGCCCATGTCGTCCCGCATTGCACGCTGCAGCAGCTCGTTCTCGCTCGTGTTAAGGCAGTCCAGAATCCCCTCAGCGAGCACGATTACCCCGTAATTCTTCCCCATCGAGACCCGCTTGCGGATGGTCGAGAAGAGCAGGGCGGCGATGTCTCCTGGTGTCGGCGAGAACCCGTGGAACTCCTCAGGGATGAGAGAGGAGGTTGCCCCGGCTGAGAGCCCAACGCCTAAGGCGAGGAAACCGGCCTTTCGTCCCATCGTTGTGGCGAGGAACCAGCGACGGCAGGTCTTGGCGTCCTCAAGCAGGGTCTCGACGATCTTGGTCCCGGCGTGCAGGGCAGTTTCGAAGCCGAATGAGGGGTACTTGTTCGGCAGGATGAGGTCATTGTCGATGGTCTTTGGGACGTGAACCACCGAGATGTCGGGAAAAAGGCGCGAAATCTTCAGGCTCAAGTACGCCGAGCCCTCACCGCCGATGACTATAAGCTTGTCGATGCTGTGGTGATGGAGCCCTTCGATGAGCCTGTCCAGGTGCTCCTTGTCCTTCACTGGGTTGAAGCGCGAGGTGCCGAGAATGGAGCCACCCTTGTTGTAGATGTTGCTGACCATCTCAGACGAGAGGTCGATAACCGCATTCGGCTCTCCAAGCACGAGATCGCGGAATCCATTCACCAGCCCCTTAACGAGGTAGCCCCGGTTAGTTGCCTCGGTGACGCTTGAGCTGATAACCGAGTTGATGCCCGGAGCGGGACCTCCGCTGACGACGATACCGAAACATTTCCTTGAGGATTCACTAGCTGACGACATGCGCGAACTCTCACAATGCTGGCTAAGGGCGCGCAGGCTTGCAGTAACTAACCACCTGAAAGCCCGGCAGGCCTGGGAACAAGGCCGAGAGGGTAGCACATCCTGGCGAGCGGGCAAAATCTGGCCCCAACGCACTACCGCACAAAAAGAAAAGGGGCGGATCGCTCCGCCCCTTTCCCTGCGTAACGTCCGAGCCTCGAACGCTACTTTTTGGCTGCCTTGTTGAGGAGCCGATCGATGATCTTCTGGAAGTTGTCTAAGGGCTGCGCCCCTTCAACCTGAACGCCACCAACGAAGAACCCTGGGGTTCCCTCGATGCCATTCTTCTGGCCGATCTCGTAGTCATCCTTGACCGCCTTCTCTGCGGCATCCGACTTGCGGTCAGCCTCAAACTTTTGCAGGTTCAGGCCGAGCTTGGTTGCAGTGGCCGTGTAGAATGCCTCATTAAGCTTGTCCTGGTTCTCGAAGAGCTCGTTGTGGAACTCCCAGAACTTGCCCTGCTGCTGGGCTGCCCACGAGGCCTTTGCTGCCGGCATCGCCTGCGGGTGGAAAGGAAGCGGATAGTGCTTGAAGGCAACCTTGACGTCCTTCGGGTACGCCTTCATCACCTCCTCCATCGTGGTGTAGCCACGCTTGCAGTACGGGCACTGAAAGTCTGAGAACTCGATAATCGTCACCTTCGCGTCCTTCGGCCCGTGGACTGGGCTCGATCCGACATCAATCTTGACGGGGTTCTTGAACTGCTCCTCAAAGGCCGCTGCCTTCGCTTCCTGCTGCTTGCGGGCCTCTTCAACCTGCTTCTTCTGGAAGTAGCGCTCAACCGTCGTGCTGAGCTTCTCGGCGCCTGAATCGCTCTGGATGTACTTGTCCATCGCTGAGGCGAAATCTTTGTCAGAAATCTCTGCCCGTGCTGGGCTTGAGGAGAGGAGCAACGCGCCAGCTACGAGGGCAACGGCTGAAAGTCTGTTTTTCATACTGTGAGTCAATCTCATGAAGTTAGGCTGAATGTCGTTTTGTGCCCGCACGAGCAGATAGCCAAACAGGACCAGGCCAATTTTGGGCTCCTGCACGAGGCGGTCACGAAGACGAACTAGGGGGGGAATAACAGAAATCCCGGAGGGGGACAAATACATTGTGAGGGGCTGTTAACCGTGGCGTTTTCGCATCTGTTCGGGTATTCACTGCGGAACACAGAGCGGGGAACGCAGCGCAGCTTTCCGGTGAGTCGTGCCGGGTGCCTGTGGCGGGTTAGCCCGAGCTTTACGAGGAAGCTTATGAGGAGAAATATGCTTTTATCTATTCTAGCGGTTGCAGGGGTGTTCCTAGGGCTCGCTTCCGTCGCGGCGGCAGCGGACCTGACGGCGGAGATTAAGACCAACAAGGGGACGATCGAGGTTAAGCTGACCCCCGAAAAGACCCCAGTGACGGTTGCTAACTTCGTGAACTTGGCGCAGAAGGGGTTTTATAACGGCGTCTCGTTCCATCGAGTAATCCCTAACTTCATGATCCAAGGTGGAGATCCGACCGGCACTGGTGCTGGAGGGCCCGGTTACCGTTTTGAGGATGAGTTCGACACCTCTCTGCGTCACGATGGGCCAGGAGTGCTCTCGATGGCGAACGCGGGGCCTGGCACAAACGGCAGCCAGTTCTTCATCACTCACGTTCCGACCCCCTGGCTTGACGGCAAGCACTCTGTGTTCGGCCGCGTGGTGAAGGGCCAGGACGTGGTTGATTCAATTAAGCAGGGCGACAAAATTGAGTCAGTGGCTATCAAGGGGGACACCACTGCGCTCTTTGCACAGCCGGCAGTAAAGGCCAAGCTTGCGGTTTGGGATGACGCGCTAGCGAAGCGACCCAAGGCGTAGCAGCGTCAAAGGCGCAACGAAAAGAGGGGCGCTGGCGGAAGCCGGCGCCCCTCTTTTTTGATCCCCTGACCGTCCGCTACGCTGCGCGCTGCAGCGCTGCTATGCGGTCCTCAAGGGGCGGGTGTGAGGCGAAGAACCGTCCCACACCGCCGGAGATCTTCAGCGTTGCCAGGGCCGGCTCGCGGTCGTGCCGCTGTGTGTGGGCTGACAGCCTCTGGAGGGCCGCAATCATGTCCTGTTTCCCGGCAAAGCGGGCTCCTCCAGCATCTGCCCTGTATTCGCGGTGGCGAGAGAACGCGGCGACCACGAGCATGCCCAGAATGCCGAGGACGATCTCCAGCACCATCGTGATCAGGAACTGCATCCCCGCCCTGTTTTCCTCCCTTGAGTTCTGGGCGATCGCCCAAGAAATAACGCGCGCGAAGAACATCACGAAGGCGTTCACGACGCCCTGCAGGAGCGTCATGGTGACCATGTCGCCGTTTGCGATGTGCGCGATCTCGTGGGCTGCAACCCCCTCAACCTCGTTTTGCTGCATGGAGTGCAGGAGCCCTGAGGAGAATGCAACGAGAGAGTTGCGCTTTGAGGGGCCGGTTGCAAACGCGTTAACCTCCGAGCTCTCCCAGATCCCAACCTCCGGAGCCTCAGGAAGGCCTGCCTTGCGCGCCAGCTGTTCCACCATCGACACGAGCCAGCCGTACTGCGGTGACCGTTTGTCAATTACCTGGACCCCCAGCATCCACTTGGCGCTGACCTTCGAGAGGGCCAGGGAGATCAGTGAGCCGGTCATGCCCCAGATGAGGCAGAACGCGGCAAGGTCTGAGTAGCTAATCCCCTGCTGAGAGAGGTAGTAGTTCAGCCCGAGAACGCTGAGGAGGATGTTGATCGTCAGGACGATCAGGATGTTCGTGATGAGAAATAAAAATATCCGTTTCATGCCTTGTACCTAAACGTAGTTATACCCGGTCAGATGGGCGGGATGCCCACGGTATTCAATACCCTGGCCGGAATCCGCAGGATAGTATGTAAGCATCTTTAGCAAGGATATCAAATGCAAAGGATCACTATGAAGCTGCTTAAGGAGCTCTCAGAGACGGCTGGCGTGTCGGGCCGTGAGGATAACGTCCGCAAGATCGTCATGCGGGAGCTGAAGGGGCATGTGGATTCCATCTCAGTGGACACCATGGGAAACGTCATCGCCTTCAAGCGGGGTGCCGGGCGAGAGCGCCAAAAAGTGATGTTTGCCGCCCATATGGATGAGATCGGCTTCTATGCCACGTTCGTCGACGATGCCGGCTTCGTGCGGGTCCACGAGGTTGGGGGCTTCGACACCCGAAACCTCTTTGCTCGGCGGGTGATCGTTCACTCGAAGGGTGGACCCCTAAGGGGGGTGCTCACCGCCACTGGCAAGGCGCTTCACCTCTCAACGCCGGAGGAGCGCCGGACGTACAAGGAGGTGTCAGATTTCTACATCGACCTCGGGCTGCCAGCGGCGACTGCAAGGAAAAAGGTTGAGGTTGGTGACATGGTCACGCTCGACGCTCCGTTCGTCGAGTTTGGCGACTATGCGAGCGGCAAGTGCCTCGACAATCGCGTTCAGGTCTATGTGGGTATTAGGGCGCTGCAGGCGCTTAGAAAGCGCCCCAAGCACGATATTTACGGTGTTTTTACGGTGCAAGAGGAGGTCGGATTGCGGGGTGCATTCACTAGCACCTACGGCATTGAGCCACATGTCGGGATAGCCCTCGACACAACCGTGGCGTCGGATACTCCAGGGGTGCCTGGTGAGCAGCGAGTGACCTCGCTAGGAAAGGGGGTCGGCATCAAAGTGCTAGACGGCCACGTCATCTCTGACCGCGGATTGGTCGATCAGTGCATCGCCCTTGCCAAGAAGCACAGGATCTCTCACCAGCTTGAGATCCTTCCCCGGGGAGGAACAGACGCTGGGGCGATTCAGCGATCGAGGTCGGGGGTGAGGACTATCACGCTATCGGTGCCGACCAGGTATCTGCACACCGTTATCGAGACTGTGCACCGGAGGGACGTTGAGGCGACTGAGGCGCTGCTTAAGCGGTTCCTCGAACAGTAGCGGGCACGGGGCGCGACATTCCATCCCCGGCGTCCCAGAGCGGGGCTCTGCAAACCGCCGTTCTGGCGGGGTTTTGGCGGGGATAGCGAGCCAAGATGGCTATTAGGCTGTGATCCTTGATTTTTTTGGATTGCAGCCCAGCAATCAATCAGTTAGTGCTAAATCGCGGCGGTATTCATCTTAAAGCATTAGAACGGGGCAGTAGGGCCAAGGAAGGCAGATAGACAATGCTGATTCTGACAAGGAAGCCAGGCGAGAGCCTCTACATCGGTGATGAAGTTGTTGTCACTGTCGTGGAGATAAAGGGTAACCAGGTGCGCGTTGGCATCAAGGCGCCAGCTGACAAGAGGATTTACCGCGAAGAGATCTACATGCAGATCCTTGAGGAGAACAAGAAAGCTGCAGAGGGTGACGTGAGCGGCAGCGTGCTCGATCAGCTGTCAGGCGGCTGGCAGGCGGCTCCCCGAGAGCCGGGCAAGGAGGGCGCTGGGCCCCGGACCTCGCGGATGACTGCTAATGCGCTCAAGCCGAAGCCGCAGGGTGGCAAGGCTCAGCCGGCAGCAGGGCTGCGAGGCACTCCTCACAGAGAGGGAGGCAAGGAGTAATGAGTGAGGGAAACGACAATCAGCAGGAGATGCTGACCTTCAAGAGCTCCCGTTTCGGGGAGATGCAGGTTCCTGTCTCCACCATCATCGACGTGCCGGCTGGCATCATCGGATTCCCGCACACCACAAAGTACGTGATGCTTGAGCACAAGTACCCCGTGTCGTGGCTTCACTCGGTCGAGGACCCGAACCTTGCGTTTGTTGTCATCGATGGTTTTGAGATAGGGCAGCAGTTCGACTTCAAGCCGCCGCTAAGCGACAAGGACTGTGATTTCCGGGAGGACGACGAGTACGCCATACTCATCGTTGTTACCGTTCGCCCAGATCCGCGGCTAACCACGGCGAACCTCAAGGCCCCGATCTTCGTCAATATGCGCAACCGCAAGGGTGTGCAGGTTATCTTTGATGATCCGCGCTACTCCACCCGCTTTCCGCTCGGCGCGCAGGAGCCGGCCCAAGCCGGGGAGGCCAAGCAAGAGGGCGAGGCTGGGGCGCCCGCAGAGGCTGCTGCCCTCAAGACCGGCGATGCGGGCAAGTAGCTAGCGCGCGTTGCCGCCGGATCCGCGATAGATCCTCCACTGCCCGATCTGCGCAAGCTTCTCCCTGCCAGGCGAGACCTCCAGGAACTTCTCCTCATTGCGCTTTCTCACAACAAGCAGGTCGGCATTGGAGCCCGTGATCTCGCCCTCGTCAACATTCAGGATGCGCAGTGGCGGGCTTGTCTCCAAGGGGCCAAAGAAGGTTGCCGAGAACGGGAAGTAGAGCGAGAAGCCGATGCGGAGCTCAGGGGCGCCCGGCTTGGCCAGCGAAGAGGCTACAGCCAAGACTCTCCGGGTTGAGCGGTTGTTGGAGAGGTTGTTGTTCCAGGCGAATGAAGCTAACGCAAACATTGCAGCGGTGCAGATAGAGACCCGCGCGATCTCCTTCACCAGAGATATATCTCTTACGTTGACGCGCAGCGAGAAGAGAAACAGTGCCGCCATCCCAAAGCACACTGGCAGCAGGATTATAGGGGTGTCATACCGAATAGCGCCGATGATTGAGCCGATAACAACCACGACGGCCATCAAGGCTGATAGCGCCCTGCACCCCTTGATTGCAAAGAGGCGGGCCGGCTCGTGAGGCTCGATCCGCGAGTGGCACAAGAGAGCCCCCATGAGCGCAAATCCCGGGATGGACGGGACGATATAGGTGCCCGTGTACTGCCGGGCTGTCGTCAGGAGCAGCGGGCATGACAGGGCCCACAGAACAGAGAAAAGGAGCGGCGAATCATCAGCGATCCGCCCAAGGGAGCTCCTAGAAAAGATCTCCCTGCGGCCGATAAAGAGCCAGGCAAGGAGGAGGAACGACCAAGGAATAAGGGCGGGGATCATCATGGCCCACACTGCCCCGAATGGCTGTCGGTGCCCAACGCCGTACTGATCTCCGTAGTCCTTCCTGAGGTACCTTCCGAAGTTCTCGTTCACAAAGAAGTACTCAAGGAACCCGGGAGTCTTCAGCTCTGCGAGGGCGTACCACGGCGCTGCGACCGCGAGGAAGAGCAGCGTGCCAGTAACCCACGGCAGGTCCGAGAACTGCCTTGGCCACCTCCCTGAACGGTAGCGCTGCACGATCGCCCACGGCACTACGACTAGCCCCGGGATCACTATTGCGAGAGGTCCCTTGACGAGCATCCCGATCGCGGCCCCGAGGAAGCTCATGTACCCCCACAGCCTTGAGCGTTCGCAGAGCAGGAAGCCGATGAGCGCCAACGTGATGCCGAAGGTGAGGGTCATGTCGAGCACCGCTGCGCCCGAAAGAAAAAAGGTGATCGTAGACGAGAGGAATATCAGCGCCGCAATGTATCCCGCCACGGGCCCGGCAAGAGTGCGGGCCGCAAGCCCGAGGCAGAGCGCAATCCCCAGCGAGCTAACCACGCCGGGCAGCCTGGCCGCAAAGTTTGTAAAGCCGAGAATCAGGAAGCTTATCTGCATGAGCCAGAAGTGCAGCGGGGGCTTGCCGTTGTATGGCTGCTCAACCCCGTGCAAGTTGATCCACGGAGTCACCCAGTCGTTGCGCGCAATCATTAACTTCGCAACCGACGCATAGCGGCCCTCTGTTGAATCTATCAGGTCCGGAAAGGGCAGGGAGAGGAGCCGAAGCAAAACAACGGTTGCGATCGATGCGAGGCAGATCTGGCTTGCTCGGGAGAGCTTTGTGTCCGGGTTCTTCACGTAAGTACCTGATAATTCGTTTTTTGGACGAAAGACAATACCACCCACGCCAGGAGATAGCGAGCTTCGGGCCGCTATTTCAGGCGCCCGTTAGGAGCCGCCGATGTGCGCAAGCGGGCGTTAAGCAGCTGATGAAATTGGCAGAAAAATAGAGGCAAAAAGAGAGGAGCAGCTACCGGTTGGTTAGGGGAGGTTTGTAGAAACCACCCGGTAGCGCTCCACGCCTCACAAAGCGACGCAGCTGTGCCTCCCGTATTCAGAGTCGCACTCGGGTTTTTCTCATCCTAGCAGGTAAGCGCCGCGCTCCGGTCCCCGTTGCCTCGCTCCGTGGCGGCTCGTGGCGCCTTGTCAAACCGTCAACGCTCAATGGCTCAACGCGATCACCAGATCTCATCCGCATGCTTCCTGGCCCGTGGCGTGACGTCATTTTTTATGGCGTGCCTTTGTGGGTGCTTCAGGATATCCGGCAATGGGAGCTACGACGGGCCGCCGGCAAGGCCTGAAGCCATGGAGCGCTACTACGCTCCCCAGAGGTCGTACGACTCCTCAAGGCAGGAGATTGAGTCCACCACCGACAAGTATGCGCTGAAGCACATCACCCTGGAGACGTACGCGGGCCCGATCATCATCGATTACTTCCAGACCCCGAAGCAGACCGATTCGCTCATCCTGGTGTTCCCGGTGCTGGGCGGCAAAAATTTCATTGAGCGACACCTGGCAAGGTTCTTCGCTGAGGCGGGCTTTGACGCCGCAATCGTCAATCGCAGCAACGAGTTCAAGGATCCTGCCAACTTCGACCAGCTCGAGGAGATCTTTCGCCTCAACCTGATTCGTGATCGCATCGCGTTGGACTTCTTTGAGCACGAGTTCTCGAAGGAGAAGTTCGGTTCGTTCGGAATAAGCCGGGGCGCCATCAACGTCGCACTCACGGCGGGGATCGACAAGCGGCTCAAGTACAACGTGCTCGTGATGGGGGGCACAGACCTCGTTGACCTGTTCCGCGACTCGAACCAGCCGCGCATCGCAAACTACATCCAGACGGTGAGCGAGCAGAAGGGATTCTCGGAGGGCGAGTTTTTTGACGCGCTTCGAAAGCAGCTCCGCACAGACCCGAAAAACACGGCCCAGTACCTCGACGGGAGGGACACCCTGCTCATCCTCGGGATCTTCGATCGCACGGTGCCGTTTGTGTACGGCATGAAGCTGCGGGAGCAGATCGGGCGGCCAGAGACGATCTTCCTTGCGGCGGACCACTACGTTGGGGTGCTCTTCACGCAGACTGTGTCGCTCATACCTCCCAGCAAGGATGAGTCGGGGCTCTTCCCCTTTCCCTACGTCGAGCAGGAGGCGATAAACTTCTACGACAAGCACTTCAATGGCTCCTTCAACTGGAAGCTGCTGCCGTTCAGGCTGCTGCAGGCCCCGATTAACCTCGTCGCCGAGGGGCTGGCCGATGTCGGCTCCCTCTTTGAGTGGGCCTTCGGCTTTAGTGACGATCCAGAGCCGCTAGAGCTTGAGGAGCAGCAGGAGAAGTACTGGATAGCGGCTCTTCAGGTGGCCGCTGCCGAGTCTCCGCTGACCACAGCCAGCTTGGCGATGCACCTTCCGGCGCCGCTTCCGCCCTCACGGCAGTAGAGACATCTCTGCCATAGCGGATGCGGGCCAGCGGGCGGTCACTTCACCGCCCCACGTTCGAAGTCCGCGAGCGCCCTGCCAAAGTTAAAGTAGGTGTACGGCTGCTCTGCAGCCCACTCGTCACGGCTCTTCGCGTTGTTAAACCACAGCTGCAGCTTCCCCGGGTCGTAGACCACGTTCTGGAAGTTGGATGGCATGGCGATGAACGGGATAACCTCGTCCATAATAACCTGTGGCGCCAGCTGCCCACGGTGCTGCGAGAGCGACTGGCTCATCTTGTCGTCGAAGTGCCCGCCGTACACGATGTTGCGCAGGGGGGGGAAGTTGTGTGAGTCGTCCTTGAGGAGCTCGCCTGGCTTGTGCACCTCAAAGTGGTAGCGGTCGCGTATGTAGAGCTCTGCCGTCTTGCTCTTGCCGTCGCTCATCAGGAACACGAACGAGTTCGTTGGCGGGGCCTTGCTGATGATGCGCTGCACATCCTTGAGATTTTTTGCGTACGTGAGGACATCACGGAGCACGAATGGCATCGGCTCCCCCTGCATCGTCTCGCCCTCGGGGTCGCCGTATCCCATCTCGCCCAAGGTTATCTCCTGCGAGTTCATGCCCGATACCGCCCCAAGGAATCCAATCCAGCCGACATTGACCGATGGTATGCCCTCTTT
>JAFMJG010000005.1 GCA_017853605.1 bacterium | reverse complement strand
CGCATGCCAGACGCAACTACCGAGGGAAAGGTGCGCATCATCGAGTTGGCAACACAGATCGCCGCCCCGCCGCCCGTTGTGGCGCTCATTTACCGCGAGGGCGCAGCTGACAGGGATGTGCGGGTGCGCCAAACGGTTGCCTTCCAGGCAACGCGCGCACCCAAGCTTGCGCGCCAGACAGCGCCCGCCCTTGAGACGCTCTTGGATGACCGTGTGCCGGAGGTGAGGGCCTCCGCGTTGCGCTCGCTCGGCGCGCTGAACGTGCCGGGCTCGCTGCCGCCTGAGCTCCTTGCCAGGATGATTGAGGACCCGAACCCGCTTATCTGCGCCACAGCGGTGTCAGTGTCTCTTCCCCGCGATGAACCATCGCTGCGCGCGCCCTTACGGCGCGCTCTGCCGAGGCTGGTGCCGAACCTCCACGCGCGCAAGGCGGCCACTCGGGCGGCAGTAATCTCGGCGCTGGGCGAGTACGGCTTGGCGGCCTCGCCGACGGTTCCGCCCCTGCTCGCGGTTGCGGCAAAAGACCCCGTTCCAGAGGTGCGCGTGAAGGCGGCGATCGCCCTCATGAAGATCAACACCCCAGCGGCGCGGGACGGGGCTCTAGCGACCTTTCGTGAATTCGCCTCTAGCAGCAATGCGTCGCTGCGCGGAGTGGCTGAGGGCTACCTCAAGGAACGCAACGAGGATACCGAGGCCAGCGATGAGGGACGATCACCGCCTGAAGCGGTGTCAGCCGCGGATTGAGTTGCCGTTCTGCCAGGGGCCGCGCTTTGCGTCGGTGCACATAACCCTATATAGTCCGTGCGATGTTGGATGCTGTGCTTAACACCCATGGGCTGGTTGCGTATCTTGCTGTTTTTGCTTGCCTTGTGGCTGGTGCCTTCGGGCTTCCGATCCCCGAAGATCTCTCGCTCATAACTGCCGGGGTGCTCGTGCACCTTGAAAAAGCCGAGACATGGCTGATGCTCGCCGTGTGCTACCTGGGCATCCTTGCGGGAGACCTCATCATTTTCCGCATCGGCTGGATGACCGGCCCTGCCCTCTTCCGGCAGCGCTGGGTGCGGCGTTACATGAATTCGCGAAAGCTTCACAGTATCCGGGTTGGCCTAGAGAAGAAGACCTTCGCCACAATCCTGCTTGCCCGCCACCTCTTTTACCTGCGCACCGCGACGTTTCTCGTGTGTGGCAGCGTGCGCATGTCTTTTGCCCGCTTCTTTTTGGCGGACGCCGTTGCTGCCCTTATCACTGCCCCCCTCATGGTGGGCATCGGATACATCTTCGCCCAGAACTACGAGCTGCTACTGCACTACGTGCACCAGGTAAAGATTGGCCTTGTTGTTGGCGGCGTAATCACTGCAGCGATCATCGTCACGATATTCCTGAGGCGCCGCAGGAGGCTGGAGCTTGAGGCTGCCGAGGATGATGCGGGTGAAGACCCCATCCACGAGGCTGCTAAGCGGCCCGACTAGCGCCACGCAGCTTTCGAAGCACCTCAGACATCCTGCTTTCGCTCCGCTCCATGGCCTCAACAACGGCAAACTGCGTCCGGGCCCGCTCCAGATTGTGCTTGGGCCGGTGAATGCGAAAGTATCCATCTCCATCCAGGTAGTCAGTGAGAAAGCGGACGCCAAGGACGAACGCAAGCACTCGCGGCGAGAACGGCAGCAGATCAAACTCCCGCTGCGTCAGCGAGTCTCCCATCTCCCGCATGTAGCCCCGGCAGATCGCCTCATAGAGCTCCATGTCGACCACCACCTTGGAGAGGTCCTGCTCATCCTCAGCGCAGGGGATGGCCGTGTTTCGCACGAGGTCCCCGAAGTCAAAGAGGGGGGTGCCCGCCATGCAGGTGTCGAGGTCCAGGAGGCATACTGCCCTCTCGCCACTGCTGTCGAAGAGCACATTGTTGAGCTTCATGTCGTTGTGGCACGCCCGGCTCGGGATGAGGCCCCCCTCCAGCGCCAACGCAAGCGAGCTCGAGAGATCCTTGCGCTGAAGCGCAAATCCCACCTCCTGCGCAGCATCCGTGGCCCGCTTCTTGGAGTCCCGCTTCAGCACCTCCTCGAATGTGGAGAAACGCCGCCCGCCGTGGTGGAAGAAAGGGATCGTGTCGGCGAGTGAGGACGCCGGAACCGCAAGGAGCGCACGCTGGAACCGCCCGAGGATCTCTGCTGCCTGCTCGGCCGCCTCTGGCCCAGGGCAGACATCGTAGGCCACCGTGTTCTCAATGTACTCAAAGGTTCGCCAAAACTCCCCCGCCTCATCCCGAATGTACGAGGAGCCGTTACGGGCTGGGATGATTCTCAGCGTTGTTTCGCCGCCCCTATTTCCCCTCTTCTGGATGCTATCGCCGATTGCAGCCGTGACTATCTCGAGGTTTCGCATCAGTCCCTCGATATCCTGGAAGATGCGGTGGTTTACCACCTGATGCACGTAACGCTTTCGGGAGCCCTGGTGCTCCCACACGCCGACGTATGTGCGGTTGATGTGGCCCCGCTTGAGCTCCTCAACCGAGATGAGGCTGCCCGGCACGTTAAAGCACTGCAGCGTTGCGATCGGGACTACCCTGGTCTGCTCCATAGTACACCTTAGTTAAGGAAGGCCCCGCTGGACGGCGCTGCCGCCCCGCCGCCCGCCCAGGACGACGCAGCCGGAACACCTCCCCCTGACTCCTGGAAGAGCGCCTCCACGAATTGATCCGCATTAAAAGGGATAAGATCCTCTGCCCTCTCGCCGACTCCGACGAACAGGACCGGGACTTTAAGCTCCTGGGAGATCGCGACAACAATGCCACCTTTTGGGGTGCCGTCAAGCTTAGTGACCACAATTCCCGTAAGAGGCACTGCCGCATTGAATTCCCTGGCCTGCTGCAGCGCGTTCTGGCCGCTTACTCCGTCCAATACCAGGATAGTCTCGTGGGGCGCGTCCGGCACATGCTTGCGTATGGAATTTCTGACCCCCTCGAGCTCCTGCATCAGGTTTGACTTCGTGTGCAGCCTGCCAGCCGTGTCGATGAGCACCACGTCTGCTCCCCCACCCTTTGCTGCGGCCATGCCATCGAACACAACTGCTCCAGGCTTGGCATTCTCGGCGCCCTTCACGAGCTCGAACCCGATGCGGCTGCCCCATTCCTCAAGCTGCTGGACCGCCGCCGCACGGAAGGTGTCTGCAGCGATCACCATCACTCGCTTGCCCTGCTTCTTGTAGCGCGCCGCCAGCTTCGCCACCGTCGTGGTCTTTCCCACGCCGTTGACCCCAACAACGAGAACCACCTGCAGCGCTCCGGTTGGGCTGTACATTCGGTGGGCATCGGGGACGGATATCAGCTCAGAGCGAACTCCGCCCTTGAGAAGCTCCCGCAGCTGTCCCTCCTCAAGGGAGCCTGTCTCTGCAGCTGCCTGCCGGGCCCGCTCAACGAGCGCCTGAGCGCACCTCGCGCCCACATCACTGAGCACCAGCAGCTCCTCAAGCTCCTCAAGAGTCGCCGCATCGATGCTCTTTCTCCCTGAAAAGAGCCCCTTGAGCCGCCCCAAGAACGAGCTGCGGCTGCGCTCAAGCCCCCGCACCATCGGCGCCGGTTCCGGGGCAGGCTCTGCGGGAGCGCCTGAAGGCCCTGCCGTGATAGGCGCCGCCACGGAGGCAGGCGGCTGGCTACTGCGCCCCCCCTCGGGCCCCGCTGGGCCGAGATCTCCGCTTCCGCCGCCGGATGGCGGCACGGTGCCGCCCCCGCCGCCCCCTCCTCCGCCGTCAGGCTCAGCGCCACCGCGCAGCTCCTCGGCCATAGCCGACAGCTCTTTCAGCGCGCGCGACACCTCACCCCGCAGAGCCTCCGCAGAGGCCTCAAGGGCCTCGACCCGCCGCGCCACGGCAACGAGATCCTTCCGGTCCAGGTTGCGGTAGAGGGTTGTCCGCAGCGCTGCGACGAGCAGCAGGAGCAGGACTACCCCTGCAGCCACCGCAACCAAGACCACGTCGGTGTCCGCGTTCTCCGACACAACGCGCAAAAAGTTGTAGAGCTTTTCAGCGAGACCGTTAAGGGACTCCATACCTGCCTTACCCTGGTGAATGAATATGCGCGGGCTACGCCACCTGCTTTACGGCTTCCTGGAGCGAGACCAAAAGCACTTTTGACGCTCCAGGCTGCGGCATGGTCACTCCCACCAAGGTGTCGGCAGCGGCCATCGACTGCTTGTTGTGCGTTACCATCAGGAACTGCGTGCGGCTGCTCATCTCCTTGATGAACGAAACAAACCGGTGCACGTTGGCCTCATCGAGCGGCGCGTCAACCTCGTCCAGCACGCAGAGCGGGCTTGGGCGCACCATAAACATGCTGAAGACGAGCGCTATCGCGCACAGCGCCTTCTCGCCACCCGACAGAAGGTCGATGCTCTTTGGCTTCTTGCCCGGCGGCCGCACCGTAATCTCCACTCCCGTTTCAAGCGGGTTAGAGGGATCCACGAGCGCCAAGTCTGCTGAGCCGCCGCCGAAAAGCTTCGGGCCAAAGAACGCGAAGTTCTTGCGGATAATCTCGAAGGTGGACAGGAAGCGGCGTGTGCATGCCTCTGAGAGCTCAGCGAGGGTGACACGGAGGGTCTCAAGAGCCTTAACGAGGTCCTCCCGTTGGGTGGTCAGCTCCTCCAGCCTCTTGTTCTCGGCCTCAAACTGCTCAATGACGGTCGGATCGACCTCGCCCTCGCGCTCAAGACGCTGCCGGATAGCGTTTACCCGCGCCTCCAGCTCCCTGCGGGACTCCTCAACGAGAAGCTCAACCCGCTCCGCCTCCTGAATCAGCTCCCGAAGGATCTCCTCGCCTTGCCGCTCGCAGATATTGGCCTCCGCGCTGCTCAGCTCCCCCTTCAGGCGCTCGGAGGCCATCCGCTCGCGCACGAGACGCTCCCTGATCACGTCCAGGGCCTGCCGCTTGAGCTCAACTCCACGAAGGATCTGGGAATAGGAGTCCCTCAGCATTTTGCGCTGGTCCTCTAGTGACCGGAGGCTCGTCATAATCTGATTGTACGCGCCCTCCACCTCGGAGTTGTCGCGCTGCCTGAGCTCTTCAAGCTCGCGGCCGATCTCAGCGAGAGCCTCCTCCTGCTGGGAGATCTGCCCTCGCAATTCGGCCAGCTGCGGCTCTATGCGCTGCAGGTCGCCCTCCAGCTGGCTCAGCATGCGCTCTTCGCTCTGAAGCCGTCCGCGAACCTCGCCCTGGCGGTTGCTCAAGTCACGGAGCTTGGCCTGGCCCTGCTGAATAGCCCGAACAAGCTCCGCGTGCCGGGCTTCCCCCGTAGCGATGCGAGACACGAGCCCGTCGCGCTCTGACACAAGCGCCTCATATGCTCCCTGGTTCTCCTCAATAACCCGGGTGGCCTCATCGACCTTGCTCTTCATCTGAATGACACCGCCGTCGTGGCGGAGGCTGTAGAAGCTCCACGGAGAGAGCAGATCGCCGCTCTCAGTAACGACTACCATCTCCGGATCCGGCTCCCCGCGCGCCGCGAGGCCCTCCACAAACGAGGTCGCAGTGTCGAGATCCTGCGCCACCCACACCTTTGTAAGGAGCCGCTTCACGAGCCCACGGCTCCACTCTAGGGTTTCTACATGCGAGAGGAGCGCTGACACCCCCCCAAACCCTGCATCCTGGCTCCAGCCAAGCTCGCGGTCTGGGATTGCGGCGAAGAGCCCCACGCCGATGCCCTTCCTGTTCTGCGGATCGGCCTTGAGGACGATCTCCTGGAACGCGCGGGCAACCTGGGTAACCTCATCGACCACCAGGAAGGTCGCCCTTTCGGCGAGCACCGACTGGAGGGCCTTTGTGTAGCGATCAGGAACCTTGAGCCCATCCACGAGCAGCCGGCAATTTCCGGTAATCTCGGCCGGAAGCTTATCCTCGCCCCCGAGCGCCCGCTTAAGGTGGGTGATCGGCGATGCCGCTGTCATCTGGCTTTGGAGCGCGTCACGCCTGCTCTGCGCCGAGACCAGCTTGTCGCGCATGTCACGAATGGTGCGATCTTTAGCGCGCTGGTCCTCGCGGAGCCCCTGCAGCTCGACAGATAGCCCCTTCAGCTCGTCCTCTCCCGTAAGGTCGATGGCTGCCAGCTCATGATCAAGCGCACGAGCCTGCTCCTCCATGCGCGAGAGGGAATCCCGCGACTCCTGGCGGCGTTGGCCGAGCATCCCACGGCGATCTTCGAGGCGGCGGATCTCCATCTGGCGGGCCTGGACGGCCGACTGGATCTCTCGCATGCGGGACTCTCGCGCTGCGACCTCCCTGTTGCGGCGATTGAGCTCCTCACGAACCTCCTCTGACTGCCCCCTCAGCTGGTCGATCTCGCTGTCGTATCGGACCGCCTCATCTCGCGCCCGCTGCTCTTCGGCCCGAATATCGTCGAGTGCCACCTGTGCGGCGCCCTCCTCCTGCCCGAGCCCCTGTGCCTTTCCAAGGCTCTCCGAGATGCGCTTGTTGAGCCTGCCGAGGGTGTCCCGGAACAGCTCCCGCTCTGAGCCAGAGAGCTCAGTCTTGAGCTCTGCCCGTGTCGCCGCGCGAGCAGCCTGGCGCTTAAGGTTCAAGACCTGCCTTGAGACCTCCTTGAGCACGTCGTCGAGGCGCACCACCTGGCCCTCGGTGTCGACTATCCTCTTGGCAACGGCATTGATGTTCTCCCGGAAGCCTGCGATGTGGGCAGCCTCCTCGATAACCATTCGGCGATCATCCGGCTTCGCCGTAATGATCCGGCCGATCTCGCCCTGTGCGATTATCGTGTAGCCGCGGGCCGCGAGCCCGACAACGCGGAAGAGCTCCTTTATGTCCTTGAGGCGGCACGGCACCTTGTTGATGAAGAACTCTGACTCGCCACTCCGGTAGAGCCGGCGGGTTATCTGCACCTCGCTTACAGAGTCGAGCCAGGAATACTTTGAGAGCGATGCCTTGATGTCGCTTATGATGTCACCGGAAGGCTGTTCGCTCGGCGCCTCTGCGGCAGCCCCTTGCTCAGGGCCGCCTACCGGCTGCGCGGCGAGGGCATCGGCGCCTGTCGCCCCTTCGATGAGCTCCATCCTGTCGGTGTTTTCGGCAACGAGATCCGCCCCTCCCTGCTCCGGTGCTGCGCCCTCAGCGGCTTGCGGGGCGACTTTGTTCTCCGCCTCAGCGGGTGGATTGGCTGGTGCAACGACCTCATTAAACTCTCCCTCAACAGACTCGTAGTAGCTCAGAAGATCCTGGTAGATGCTCTGCGCATCGGCACGAATGACTACCGAGACCTCTGCCAACCCCAATGGCCGCAGGTTCTCCGTGCCATTGAAGATAACGTCCTCGAGCACGTCCCCACGAAGCTGCGATGCGCGGCTCTCGCCCAAGACCCAACGCAGTGCGTCGATGATGTTCGACTTGCCGCAGCCATTGGGGCCAACAACTCCGGTGATCCCCTCCTCAAGGGGGAGCACCAGCCTCTCCATGAATGACTTAAAGCCGAAGATCTCTAACCGCTCAACTCGCATCGCAACCGCTACTAATAAATTAACAACTTCCTTACTATCCAAACCGCCGCTGCAGGAGCATCCCTTGCATTTCAGAAAGGTCCCGCCATGCCCGATTGAGGGCACGGGAGCGCGGCTTGGCACACTCGAATTTGGTTTAACATGCTTAAATCAATATGGCACTACCAAGAATTACGCCGACACGAAGGCTATCAGAAAATGGAATGCCCGGCAGTCTGAACACCCCATGACCTCCTGCAACATGCTCTAAAACGGACTGATCACTACAGGGGCTCAGTGACGATCTGCGCCCGCGGCCAAGTGGCGCGCCAGCCCCTGAACCGCCCAGAACGGAAGCGCCCGGGGCGCCTCACCCGCAGAGGCGGGGCGAGCTACAAAGGTGCTGTGGCCCCATCCCTGGGTTGCTGTAGAAGGAGGCCCTTGTTGAGCAGCACGGAGTTGAGGCACCCCCTCCCCTCTCGGTCCAGAAACAGGGGCCCGCAGCCCAACGGCTGGGCATTTCAGGAGCCCGCCGGCCCCCCATTCTCTGAAGGGGGCGGCTCCTGCCCTGCGGCGGCGCCGGGCTCGCCATCCGCAGCCACATTAAGCAGCTCGGAGCGGAATCGGCGCGTGACATCAGCCAGCGTGCCCTTGCTGGGGGCGAGGATCATGAGGGAGTAGTCGACTGCGGATACGTATGAGAACGCCAGCGACAGCACTAACAGGTTTAGCCCAACGAACTGCCACGTCAGCCTAACACCCCATACGTGGAAGGAATAATCGTGGAGCAGGAGGGCCAATATGCTCACCATCTGCAGGAAGCTCTTGACCTTGCCGCCCGCTTTGGCTGCAACCACGGAGCCATCCCGGGCCGCGAAGGCCCTGAGGCCCGTAATCCAGAGCTCCCGCGCGAGGATCAGCACAACGATCCAACCGGGCACGAACGACCGGCACTCGTCATCACGGACCGCCACCAGCATCACCAGCGCGGCCATGACCAATATCTTGTCCGCCAGGGGGTCAAAGAGCTTGCCAAAGTCAGTGACCGCTTTGTAGCGCCGGGCCAGCCAGCCATCGGCATAATCCGTGATCGCTGCCAGCACGAAGATTACGGCTGCAATGTTGAGCGACCTTCTGGTCGGCTCAAGGAGCACGGCAACAAACACCGGTATCAGGACCAGCCGAACGAAGGTGAGCCAGTTTGGGAGCTGCTTGTACCAGTTAGCCATTCAGGGCGGCACTATACTGTTTTTTAAGTGTCAGTACACGCCTCACGTAAGCCCTAGTCTCGGCGTACGGCGGAATCCCCCCGTAGCGAGTCACCGGCGCCTCTCCGGCATTGTACGCCGCTATGGCGTGCGCCTCGTTTCTAAAGCGCTTGAGCAGGATCGCGAGGTAGCGGGTGCCAGCCTTGATATTGGAGGTGGGCGAGAATGGGTTGCGGAGGCCCAACATCCTTCCCGTCCTCGGCATGAGCTGCATCAGCCCCTGGGCCCCTTTTGGGGACACAGCGTAGGGATTAAACGCTGACTCGGCGTGGATGACGGCCTTAATGAGCGCCGGATCAACCTGGTGCTCGTCCGCTGCCGCGTTGATAGCCGAATTGTAGAGGTCGTGCGAATAGCGCGCTGACCTCCTCTTTCCGCGCAGCTTTACGAAGCTGCCGCCACTCGCCCGTGCGGTAAAGACCTCGGCCCGCTCACTCCCTCCCGGGGGGTGGTTCGTGAACCTCATCGTGCCGTCGGCCTCGCGAATCACGTATATTCGCGCCTCCTTTGAGCCTGCCTGCGCGTCAGATGAATCAAAGAGAGAGAGCAGCACTGCGAGCAAAAGCGCGAGAGCTCGCGCCCCTAGGGCCGAGTGCCGCTGCCGCCGCTGCCTATCCGTTTCTCGCGCCACTATCACGTTCTCGCAAATCGGGGTCCGCGCCCGCCCCTCACAGCTGCGCCATCAGGGATTCAGAAGACCTCTCTACACAGATTGAGATGAGCCGCCGGGCACCGTGGCGCGCGAATATTCGGCCACCCTGCGGGGCGGCCCCCCTAACCCTCCTGAAGCGCAAAAAACGGCAATAATTGCCCATGTTTCGTGCGATTTTCTAGCAAACCAACGGTGCAGAAGGGCTGCGTATGCTCACCTCAGAGCAGCCCTGCCTAGCCCCCTTTCTCGCTGGGCAAACCCCCAGGAATCTCTATCCCAAACTGGAACGTTCCTAAGTGAAAATACCCCCGCGCCGAAAAACATTGTGCATTATCAGCATGTTATGTTTTCCGAAAAACAAGCCACCCCTAGGTTCAGAGGTCTTTTGTGCTGGAATAAACAAAACCGCCCCTACGATCTTGGGAATTTTGCGACCACTTTGAGAGTACGATCTTTTTCACGTAATTCTCTTTTCACATCGTGATTGCTGAATCGATGCATCGCTTCGGATGCGGTTGAGAAGGCAAGAGTAGAGCACGGGGCAGGCAGTAGAGGGGCCCCGTGAGGAGGGAGGAAGATATGAGAAGCGTAAAGCTGTACTTCGAGCTGGGACAACTTACAGAGGTCGTCTTCAAGGAGAATGTCGCGAGTGAGGCTCGTCGGAGCATCCGCGGAAAGACAGGTGGCGCCTTCCGCACCGCCGGGTCGTTCCAGTGGACGTCGGCAGTAAAGGCCCTCGGCCTGCTGCTCGCCCAAACGGCGCTCAACCCGCAGAACTCAACGATACTCGGGCATGCCGGGTCGTTGGCAGCGAGCCTAGACTATGCGCTCTCAAAGCAGCCGGTGTGGATCGCCGAGATGTTCGGCTGCGACCAGCAGGGCATAAGCTTCGCGCGCCGCTTGATCCTGAGGACTAATCCGGAGCGCAAACGCCCCGGGCCAGTCGTGCTGGCGGTTAACCATGTGTACCTTCCCCCGGCCTCAATTGAGGTCTTTGTGGACGGGACCAAGTGCTCGAGCGAGGAGCTCGGGCAGCTCGTGGCCTCGCTGCAGGATCTTCCGTACGCGTCGAGCGAATCGGAGGCTCCAGCGAAGCTCGTGGGAAACCTCTAAGTCACGATTCGACGCCGCGCACCAAGGCCGCAAAGGCCTGAAGTGCGCGGCGCCCCTCGTCTCCGAGGTCTAGGCTCCAGCTGTTGACGTACAGCTCCACGTGGGACCAGATAACGGAGTCATCAAGCTCCTGGGCGTGCCGCCGCATCGTTACCAGGGCCTCTTCCCGATTCTCAAGCCCATACGCTATTGATCGCCGGATACAGTCGTAGGCACCGGCACGCACCCCGGCCGGCAGCCCCCGTGAGGCGATCACACACCCTAGCGGCAACGGCAGCCCATGCCGCTGCTCCCACAAGGCGCCAAGGTCAGCCTCCAGCTCAAGCCCAGTATCCCGGTAGGTGAAACGGCCCTCGTGGATGACGACCCCGTAATCTGCATCGCCGTTGGTGAGCGCCGGCATTATTTGAGAGAAGACGACATTGCGGGCCTCTGCTCCGGCAGGGAAGAAGCTCCGGTAGAGCAGGCCCGCCGTAGTCATCGCCCCTGGGCAGAGCACCCTGGAACTCCTAGAGAGCGGCCCCGCTCCCGGGCGCCTAAGCAGCAGCGGACCAACACCGAAGCCGATCGCAGAGCCAGCGGGGGAGGTTTCGTGGGAGTGCCCGAGTGAGGCCGCGGCGTAGCAGCTCACCTTCGCCACATCGAGCACGCCCGCTGCGGCCCGCCGATTAAGCTCCTGCACGTCGTGGAGCTCCACTGCAAACTCAAGCCCCTGCAGGTCGATACGACGCTCCATGATCGCGTGGAACATGAAGGTGTCGTTCGGGCAGGTGGATATTCCTAAGGAGAGCGCCATGCGAGACCGAGAAAGCTAGCAGGGAGGCGCCGCAACGGCAACTGGAAGGGTGGTGTCGGGGCTAGATCCCAAAAACGCGCGCCAGCCAATTGCGGACGATCTGAACCAGGTCGCGCTGGTTTCTCTGGAGATCAAACTGCCTCATCCCGAGCCCGCGCTGGAACGTTAGGTGAGGCAGGTCAGACGCGAGGGACTCCTCTAGGGCCGACTGGGAGCGCGGCACATCCCCGGCAGCGAGGGCGCGCAATATTACCGAGAGATCGCCCGGCGAAATTGCCGAATTCTCACCCGGCGCGGCAACCGAAACTCCCCGCAGCACTCCGAGCGGCCACCGCTCGCCGCAGCTCACAAAGGCCGCCTCAACTCCGCTCGGGCTGACGACGAGCGAGTGGTTCATCTTCCAGGTAAAGCCGGGCTCCCTCGCCGGGAGGATTGAGAGGATGAACCGCCCCCCAGAGATCGGCTCTACCCACCACGGGATCTCATGGCTGCAGTTGCGTGCCTTAAGGTGCCCCGCCCGCAGCAGCTCCCGCTGCCAGGCCTGGGCTACCGCATCGATCCGCGCGGCCATCTCGGCTGGCTTAATGTCCTGCACGTGGCAGAAGGACTCGGCCTCGTTGAGCATGAGCGCCTTCAGGCCGCCAGGCTCCCCTGCTGCGCCCGCTAGGACCCTTTCCACGCGGGCCCGCCGAAGGGGCAAACGCTCCGCGCTACCATCGAGCTCGAGCACAACCCTCTCGCCTAGACCGTTCGTTGCCGAGATGCATCCCTCAAGGCTCTCGTCCAAGAGGCACTCCACCAGCCAGCTCCGGCCAGGGCTCTCGCCCGGATACTGCACCGAGAACGGGCTGCGGCCCCGAAGCACCCCCTCTACCCGAAGCCGCTCTCCACAGGCAAAGTGCGCACGAGCACCAAAAGGGGCGCCCCTAGCAACCGTTGCGCCGGGCTGCTGCTTCTCATGCTTGGCAATAATCTCGTTGAGCACCCGGGGAAAGCCCTCGGGCTGCGCCCCTCCTTCGCACACCACTTTGCTGCCCGGCACCGCAAGCGCCCGATCGACGGCCCGCAAGAGCGCTGGCCAGGTGGGGCTATTGGCGATATCTCGCTGCACCGGCCTCAGCCGCCCTTCAAAGGCACGCGGGACGGTCAGCCGCAGCAGGTACTCTGAACCGCAGGAGGAGTAGCCTGCCAGCACGATGCCAGGAAGCCCCTGCGCTTGGCTGCCGCGCTCAAGCCCAAACCAAACGATGCGCCCGTCTGAGAGCTCTCTGGCCCGCAGCTTCTGCCCGTTAGGCGCGAGGTGCTTCGACACCGGGCTGCGGCCCCCGTCCTCGCCCCAAAGCTGCTCGTCCGGGGCAACCGCCATGAGCTGGTACAGGTACGGCTCTGCGTAGAACTCCCCCTTGTTGTCCAGCCTGATCCTCTGGCGGCGCTCCAGCTCCTGGGCAACTGCATGGAGCGCCACACCCCAGCTCCCCCACCGCTTGCCGCGCAGCACCTGCGTGAAGTCGAGGATCGCATCGTCAACTGTGCCGAGCGTGACCGGGTCTCCTTGGCGATCTACGAGCGCCCAGCGCAAGCCCACGGGCTCAGCCACGATCTCAGCAGACACGAGGGCATCGGCTCCCTGCACAACAACAAAACGGGCCACCACCTGTTCGTTCCGCAGCACTGAAACCTCCTTGCGGCACTGCCCATTGACGAAATCCGAGAATGAGGTGGCGTGCTCGGCCTGAACCGAGAAGGAGGGCTCAATTTCATCCCGCACAACGCCCTGGGGCTGCGGACGCAGGGCGCCCGCCACCGGCCGCTGGACCTCCTGAGCCAAGCGGCGGTTCTTGACGAGATCCGAAACAATAAGGCCGACAGCCTCCCGGCGAGCCTCCTCGCCAAGGGAGGGGTCTGCAGTCTGAAGAAGGGTCTGGGGAGAGCGCTCGTGCGCTGGGCGAAGAGCAGCATCAAGGATGAAGGTTCGCTCCGCACCCGGAAACTGCGGGTGCTTTGCATGCACCCGCAGCGAGACGATTCGCGGGCCAGATGGCAGGCGCTCCAGCCGAAGCTGTATACGGTAGAGCCGGTACTCGAACACCTCGTGCGGGGCAACGGGGGGCAGCTGCAGCCGGCCGGGGCCCTCCCCCGCTCCTCTGCGATCATCCCTCTCTCCTCCCTGTGACAGGCCTGCGCTCACCGTGCTCCTCCCCGCTGGGACGACGACACTACTACAGCAGCAAGGGGCGACCAAGCGCCAGGAGCCAGTCGGTATCCGTCGCAAGGAGCATTGTCCTGTTTGCCACGGGCGCCGCAAGCCCAGCTGCGTGCGAAAGGCGATGGCTGCCGCGCCGCAAAATATCCACTAGTGGCATTCGGGAGGAGGATGTAGAAACGGCCCAAGGAAGCGGCGGAGAGAACACCATGCTTGAACAGTACGTGCTGCTCGGGGAGTGCACGGATGTCGACCTCGTTTCGAGGGCTTGCTCGCTCCTCGAGGGCGCTGAGGTTCCGCTTCTGGTGGAGCACACAAGCCGTGATTTCGGCCTGGGGCCGGAGCTCCTTTACCGCATACTGGTTCCCTCAGAACTCTCTCAGACCTCACTTGCAGCGGTAGCGGGTATTTTGTCGCACTTGGAGAGCCCCGTGCGGGGGCACGCCGAGCTTCGCGCCTAAGCTGCGCGGCTATCCGATCCAGCCATCAGCCACAACCGCCACACACAGCAGCACGCTTGCAAGCCCGTTACGGGTGAAGAAAACCTGGTCGATACAGGCGATGCCCCGGCGCTGCACAGCAACGTGCTGGCTTGCAAGCAGCAGCGCGAAAAGCGCCAGCCCTCCCCAGTACGCGCACCCGAGGGAGAACTGGCGCCCGAAGATCACGAGAAGGGCAACAGCTGCCACGTGCAGCAGGGCCGACAGGAGCCGCGCAGTCCCGAGCCCAAAGCGTGCTGGGATGCTTCGCAGCCCCAAGGAACGATCGAACTCTGAGTCCTGGCAGCTGTAGAGGATGTCAAACCCGGCAACCCACGCGAGCACCGCCCCCATGAGGGGCAGCGGAGCCGGCGAGAGCTCCCCGGTGACGGCGTACCACACCCCGCCCGGCGCGCACGCCAGCGCCAAGCCGAGCGCAAAGTGACAGGCAGCGGTGTAGCGCTTGAGGAGGGAGTAGCCGAGCAGCAGCAGCAGCACGGGCCCGGCAAGCACGAGACAGTGCCTGCCAATAAGGCCCGCAAAAGCGATGAATAACGCCCCACTGACGGCGGTCAGGGCCGCCGCCTCAAGCACAGAGACCATCCCAGCGGGGATCTCGCGCCCCGCCGTGCGCGGGTTCTGGCCATCAATCCGGCGGTCCACAATACGATTGAAGCCCATCGCTGCTGTGCGCGCCGAGACGATGCATGCCAGCAGCAGGAAGCCCATCCGCCAGCTAAGCACTGCGCCCCCGCGCGACACGACCACCAGCATGATAGCGGCGAATGGGAGCGCGAACACGGAGTGCGAGAACTTCACCAGGGAGGCCCAGGAGCGGGCCCGCACAGCGAGACTCATGGCGCTACTCCTCAGGCTCCTTCCAGCGACGCCCGAGAGCATGCGAAACCCCCATGGTGTCGAGCACCTTCATTACAAACTGGTCCACGAGCTCCTCAACCGACGCCGGCCGATGGTAGAAGCCGGGCATCGCTGGCACGACTGCAACGCCACAGCGGCTGAGGGTCAGCATATTCTGGAGATGGATCTGGGAAACGGGGGTCTCGCGCGGCACGACGATGAGCTTTCGTCCCTCCTTCATCGTCACGTCGGCCGCGCGGTGAACGAGGTGCGACGGGATGCCGTGGGCGAGCGCCCCGAGGGTGGCCATAGAGCACGGAATAATCACCATGCCCGACGTGAGCATCGAGCCCGAGGCGATTCGGGCGCCGATGTCGCGGCAGTTGTAGAAACACACATTCGCCGCTTGCCGCCCAAACAGCCGCTCATACGAGAGGGCTGAGGAGTTAGCCCCAATCCCCTCCTCGTCATTGAGCACCCGGACGGCAGCTTCAGAGAAAACAACGTGCACCTCGCCAACGAGCTGCGGCAGGACGTCGAGCAGCCGCAGCGCATAGCGAACGCCACTCGCCCCAGTCACTCCTACCACCCAACGGTCGATGTTCTCTCTCTCCATAGGCATCTCGGCTAATCCCTGCCCCCGAGCCTAGCACGGGCGCCAGGGCTACTCCACGTGGAGCGGACCCTCACGGATTGGCCTTGCGGGCCACGTAGAGGTAGGCAACCCCTCCACTGAGGGGCGTGGTTTTCACCGGCATCCATCCAGCCTCCTTCAGAAGCCTTTCGAACCCCTCCCCGCAGGGGAACGCAGCCGACGTTCTCGGCAGGTACTCATAGGCTGCCCGCTCGCCAGAGATCAGCGCGCCCACTGCCGGAATCACGAAGCGCGCATAGAGGCCGAAGAGAGCCCGCCACAGCCGATTGCGGGCCTGGCCGAACTCCAGGATGGCGAGCGTTGCTCCCGGCTTGCTGACCCGCAGCACCTCGCGCAGGGCCTGCAGCCGATCCGGGACGTTGCGTATTCCGTATGAAACAGCCACTGCGTCAAAGATCCCATCCTCAAAGGGAAGCGCCTGGGCATCCGCCTCCACCCAATCACACGTCGCCACCGTGCTGCAGCGCCGCCTGCCCTGCGCGAGCATCTGGGGCGATATATCCGCCGCGACCACCCTGGCGCAGCGGCGGGCGAGCCGAGGAACGAGCGCCCCAGTTCCGGTGCACAGGTCGAGCACGGTGGCCTGCGGGTCGCTGGGCAGCGAGCGCACCAGCCTCGATTCCCACACCCGATTGAGCCCAAAGCTCAGCACCCCGTTGAGCAGGTCATAGGTCGGCGCTATGCGGTCGAACATCCGCCGCACGTCTTGTGCATCGATGGGGCGGCCCGACTCCGTTGATGGCGCTGCGCTTGCCATGTGTTGCTCCTGCCCCCGATCCGTACCACAGCCGCCGGGCCAACTCCAACCACGCCCAAAGCCTTCACGGCCAAAAACCTGCCTTTCAGCGCCCCAGCAACCGGAGTACGATGCAGAGCTATGGACAGCCCTGCGCCCCCCCTGCTCTCCGCCACCGCCATCGGGTTGGTAAGGCTCTCTCCAGCGGTGGCTTCCCTGCTCATCGTCACCCTCCCCAATGACCCCGCAGTGGCATCCCTGCTCGTGAGCCGGCTGCTGGCTCTGGTCGCCGTCATCGGCGCCTGGAACCTCACGGAAGGGGCCTTCATGGTGTACCTCCGAAAAAGGGAGAACAGAACGGAGGAATCCCGCGGATACCTCATCGTCACCCTGCTGTGCGGCGCCTGTGTGCTCGCACTCTTCGCAGTCTTCCGCGATCGAGCCTCCCAGCCCCTGTTTCTCGTGCTGTTGTCAGTGCTGTCGCTGCGCGGCATGTCCCGCACAGCCTGGGACCAGAAACGGCTTCGTCTCGCGGTAGCCACTACCTTTGGCGCCCACACGCTGCTCGCGCTGCTTTCCCTCCTCTGCCTGCTTGACCTCTTCCGCTGGCAGGAGGTGTGCGTGGCGGTAGCGGTCGGCTGTGCGGCAACAGCGGTTGAGCTCGCCCAGCACCGGGAGCCGCTCAGCCGCCCAGAGGCTGCCTGGCTCTCCGCTCCGCTGTATCGAGTTAGCCTAGTGGCCGGCCCGCTCATCGTGGCGACCCTGGCGCTGATGGGGCAGCTCCGGGCCCAATACGTGCTGGAGTACGCTGCCCTCGGTGCAGCGATGATGGTTGTTCAGGACCTTCGTCGCCGCAGCCTCCCTCTTCCTCGGGGCGTCGGAGGAAGCTGTGGAGTGTACGGCCTCTTTGTTGCTATCATGCTGGCGTGCAGGCTATCGACCCCGTGAGACACCTGATTCTACCCCTACTGTTGCTTTCGCTCTCAGCTCCGGTGCCCGCCGCGTTCGCAGGCCCGCCCCCAGAAACGGTCGCGTCTTGGCGCGTCCGCTCCGTGCAGCTCAATGAGGAGGGCGTCCGTGCGCTCAATCAGCACAACGTTGAGGCAGCGGAAGCCCTATTCCGCGGCGCTATCGACCTTGACTCCAGCAACTCAGTGGCGGCGCTCAACTTGGCGGGGGTGCTGCTCGCCGAAAACCGGGCTAAGCAGTCGCTTCCGCTTCTCAGGGAACACGCAGCTAAACGGCCTGGCGATGCATCTTTCCAGGCCGCGCTTGGCGATGCCTACTGTAGCACCAAACGGCTCGGGGAGGCAGCGAGGCACTACCGGAGAGCGCTCGCCATACAGCCGAGCTATCCCGGGATCGCTGCCAAGCTTGGCACGATCTACTCAACGCAGCGCCAGGCCGCCAAGGCGGTGGAGATGTACGAGGCGGCCGTTGCCCTCAACCCGCGTGACTGGCAGTCGCTTGCCAACCTAAGCGCCTTGTACCTAGCGCAGGGCAAACCGTTGCTGGCGGTCGAGTCCGCCCAGCGCTCCGTGCGGCTAAACCCCAGGCCTGACACCTGGGTGGCCTTGGCAGCGGCGTACCAGAAAGCTGGGGATCCGGCAAACGCCCTGCTATCGTTCAAGCGCGCTACCGACCTGGGCAACGATGATCCAAAGGTGGCCGCGGCCGTCAGGCTGCTAGAGGCAAAGGCCCAAGCCAAGGAGCGCTCATGACCCCCTCTCTCGTGCCTATTCGGGAAAAAGTTGAGGCTGGAAAGCGGCTCTCTGCCGCAGATGGCGAAGCGCTGTTTGCCAGCCCTGATCTCCTCTCTATCGCCCAGATGGCGCACGGCGTGCGCCTCAAGAAGCATGGGCTGACGACGTACTACAACTGGAACCTGCACCTGAACTCAACAAATGTGTGTGAGGCAAACTGCCTTTTCTGCTCATTTGCCCGCCTCAAGACCGGCATGTCCCAGGCATTCACCATGTCGATTGAGGACGCTGAGCGCTGGATACGCGAGCGCTACCGCCCAGGCATGACCGAGATTCACATCGTCAACGGGCTCAATCCAGACCTCGACTTTGACTACTACCCAAGCCTGCTCAGGATGATTAGGCGCGAGTTTCCAGAGCTCCACATCAAAGCCTTCACTGCAGTGGAGATCCATTACTTCGCCAAGAAGTACGGGTTGTCCTATGCGGAGGTTCTGAGTGTGCTCCGCGATGCAGGGCTAGGCTCCCTGCCGGGGGGCGGCGCAGAGATCTTCGCAGAGCGCGTCAGGCGGAAGATCTGCCGGGACAAGGCCTCCGCAGACGAGTGGCTAGCGGTGCACCGGGCGGCTCACGGCGCGGGCCTTAAGAGCAACTGCACGATGCTCTACGGAACGATTGAGAGCCCCGCAGAGCGCATTGACCACCTGATACGGCTCAGGTCGCTTCAGGATGAAACAGGGGGCTTCCAGGTCTTTATCCCCCTTGCGTTCCACAACGAGGGCAACCGCATGGAGCGCGTTCCGCCCCCAACGGCGGTGGACGACCTGAGGGTGATCGCAATCAGCCGTCTGATGCTCGACAATATCCCCCACATCAAGGCGTACTGGGTCATGCTTGGCGTGAAGACCGCCCAAACAGCGCTGCTGTGCGGCGCGAACGACATGGATGGAACGGTGACCGAGGAGAAGGTCTACCACATGGCCGGGTCGCACTCCCCCGACGCGCTTGGCCTGAGCGAGATCCGGCGCCTAATCACGTCCGCCGGCCTCTCGCCGCAGGAGCGGACCACCACCTACGGCACCGTTCACCGCGCCGCGTAGCGGCCCCTCGAGGGAGAGCGCCTACTTGTAGAGCGCCAACGTGCTCGCTATCAGGACCAATACCGGCACCACCAGCCAGAGCTTCTTGGCGAGCGCCTGGCTCTTGTAGGCGAGCGCGGCCAGCGCGCCAAGGGCCAGCCAGATAACCAGCTTGCCTCCAACCCACCCCGGAACCGAATGGATTCCGAGCTTCGCCAGCATCCCGAATCCCGCAACCAGAAGGAGGAGGAGGCCCACACCATGCGTTATCATTGCCCCCTTGCGGAAACCGTTCGACCCCTTCGTGCCCCCGTTGATGACGTGCAGCAGGATACCGCCTAAGGAGAGGACAACGAGGCTAAGCCCAAGGATGTGGAGGATCTTGTAAAAATCGTAGCTCATGGTGACTCCTGTGTAAGACCGGTAACCTGGCGGGTTTATGCCCTAAATAACCACACGGGTCCAGCCTAAAGAGGGCTGGGCTAAAGGAAAGCCCTTAAGCGATACCCCGTTATCGTCACCAGGCGACGGTGCTCAAGACCTCAACGCCTCCTGCAAGACGGAGCAGCGTGGAGTCGATGGTGACCTCCCCCCGCAGCAGCCAATCAGCGGCGCTGGGACAATCGCCCCTGGTATGCCACTTGAGAGCGGCATCATTCCACGATACCTTGCTTTCGGTTTATATTTCGCAGCGTTGGGCCACTCAATTCGGCCCGTGGAGCCCCTGCCCTATGAGTTCAGACGACACGATTGCTAAGCTTGTTTCCCTATCAAAGCGCCGAGGGTTTATCTTTCAGAGCAGCGAGATCTACGGGGGCCTCAAGAGCGCCTACGATTACGGCCCTCTCGGTGTTGAGCTCAAGCGCAACATCGCCGCAGAGTGGTGGAAGAGCACTGTCCACGAGCGCGAGGACGTTGTGGGGATCGATGCCTCGATCATGATGCACCCCTCTGTGTGGAGGGCAAGCGGCCACCTGGCTGGCTTCTCCGACCCCCTCGTCGACTGCCTCAACTGCAAGGAGCGCTTCCGTGCCGACAAGCAGCCCCGGGTTGAGCCGGGCACCGAGACCGTGTGGGTCAAGGGGGGCAAGTCGAGCGGCGAGAAGACTAAGGGCGTAGTCGGCGCATGCGGCTACGTATGCCCGCACTGCAAGAGCTCCCAGCTCTCCGACGAGCGCCAATTCAACCTCATGTTCCGCACCTCACTCGGGCCGGTGGACCCGCTAGACCAGCTGATAGCCGAGATCGAGGGCAAGGGGCTCTCACGCGCTGAGCTGCGCGAGAAGCTTGAGGAGGCGATCCGCTCAAGCGCCATCTACCTCCGGCCGGAGACGGCCCAAGCGATGTTCGTGCAGTTCAACAACGTGCAGCAGACGATGTCGATGAAGGTCCCCTTCGGGATCGCCCAGCAGGGCAAGTCGTTCCGCAATGAGGTGACGACCGAGAAGTTCATCTTCCGCACCTGCGAATTTGAGCAGATGGAGATGGAGTACTTCTGCGAGCCGGGCTCCCAAAAGGAGTGGCACAAGTACTGGGTCGATGCCCGCATGGAGTGGTGGAAGCGCTACGCGAATGATGCCACCGCCTTCAAGGCCCGGTGGCACGAAGAGGACGAGCTGGCCCACTACGCGGATGCGTGCGTTGACATCGAGTACCGGTACCCGTGGGGATGGGACGAGCTTGAGGGCATCGCCTCGCGCACGGACTACGACCTTTCACAGCACCAGAAGGAGTCTGGGGTAAAGCTCAGCTACTTTGACCAGCAGAAGAGCGACCCCGCCACAGGGAAGCCCGGCGTGCGCTACCTGCCCTACGTCATAGAGCCCGCGGCGGGCCTGACCCGAGGCTGCCTCGCCTACCTGTGCGATGCCTATTCTGAGGAGGAGGGAACCGACGCAGAGGGAGAGAACAAGACACGGGTGCTGCTCAAGCTCCACCCAAAGCTCGCCCCGTACAAGGCTGCGGTGCTCCCGCTGCTCAAGAAGGAGGGGATGCCGGACGTGGCGAGGAAGATCGTCGCCGACTTCTATAAGGCCGGCATCAACGCGAGCTTCGACGAGCAGCAGTCCATCGGAAAGCGCTACTCCCGCCACGACGAGATCGGAACCCCCTACTGCCTGACGGTCGATCACCAGACCCTGACGGACCAGACCGTCACGATTCGAGATCGGGACACGACGAGGCAGGAGCGCATCAGCGTCGAGCGCGCGCTTGAGGTGGTCAAGGATCGCATCAGCCAGAGCTAGCCTGCATGAGCCCACCCCCTGAGCGCGGCGGCGCCATCTACTCAACGTTCCTGCTCCTGGTCTCGCTCGGGATCCTCACTGCCGGGGGTGTGGCGTTCATGAAGGCGAGCCACACGAACCCCCTCTCTCCCGCCTTTCTTGAGCAGGCCCCGCCTCAGGTCTCCCTCGTGCAGCCCCCCCTCGGAATCGGCGCCGATGCTGTGCCCCTCAAAATTCTCGTTGAGGACAGCGGCGCTGGCTTCGATGAGGTGATAGTGAGGATTTCGCAGCGCAACCAGCCGAAGGAGCTCCTTAGGAAGCGCTACGAAGGGGGCGCGCCGGTGCACAGCCAGGTGTTTGACCTCGCCATAAACGGCAAGGAACTTGGGCTCAGGGAGGGAAATGCCGAGCTCCAGGTGCTGGCCTTCGACCGCTCACTGTGGAGCAACGGCGCAACCGTCTCAAAGCTCCTGCCGGTCAACTTCATCAAGCCGCACATAACAGTTGTCACCCCGCAACAGAACGGCGTCCTCGGCGGCTCGGAGCTCGTTTTTTACAAGATCCTCGGCAAGCAGCCTAAGGTGCAGGGGGTGGTATCCAAGAACGCCCTCTTCTCAGGATTCCCCGCCAGCGAATGGGACCCCACGTTCAAGAGCTACGACTCGCTCTACGTGGCGCTCTTCCCGATCCCCCCCTCGTTCCGGCCCGGGAGCGACTCGATGCAGCTGATCGCGCGTGACGACATCGGGAACTCAACCTCTGCCCCCTTTAACTACAGGATACGGCAGCGCAAGTGGTCGGCTTTTAAGGTCTCGCTCCCCGAGCAGGGAGCCAAGCAGCTCAGGGACCGGCTCGCGGCGTTTGCGCAGCGCAGCGGCATACCTGTCCAGCTTGGCGGCGACCTCTCGGGAGACCTGCGGGCGCTTTTGCGCGCGCTGCACACCTTTGACGAGACCGGAATCGCAGAGTCGCTTCGCTCTCCTGAGGCGAAACGCCACTGGTCTGGCGCCTTTATCAAGCCGGTGTCAGCGACCCCATCGAGCTCCTTCGGTGACATGCGAACGGTCGTCGTTGGCGGGTCGGAGGTGCTGAAGTCGCAGGCTTCGGGCGTGCGCATGGCGGTGCGCTCGCGCACCCCGGTCATGGCCGCCAACGCCGGCAAGGTCGCATTCGCTGGAGAGCTCGGGGAGCTTGGCCTCTCAGTCATCATTGACCACGGCTTTGGCCTGGCGACCGTGTACGGCCACCTCTCTGAAACATCGGCAGCTCCCGGCTCAGTCGTGGCGAAGAACCAGCCTATCGGCCGCACGGGAACCTCAGGGCTTGCCCTCTCCGAGGAGGTATACTTTGAGGTCCGCCTGCACGGCGTGCCGGTGTCTCCCAACGAGTGGTGGGATGAGAGCTGGGTGACGGATCACATCGACAATAAGGTAGCCTTCGTGCGCACAGAGGTGGTTGGCGGAGCTGGCGAGTAGCGCCTGTCTAGCGCTTCTGCGGCACAAGCTGGTCAACGGGCTCGCCGTTCGCTGCCCGTTTCATCTTCTTGGCGAGCTCGGGAAACCCCTTATAGCTGCGTATTTGGGCCACAGGCACCCTAGCCTCCCTCTCAAGGATGTTTGCATAACTCCGGCCAACATCGGGGCAGCGCGCTGCAAAGGCGACAAGGAACCGCTCCGACACCTGGTCTCCGAGACGCGGAGTAGTCTCCTTTGCCAGCACATCGCGGACCGCCTCTGACATTTGGGGATACTTGCTGGAGTGCTCGAGGACAGACGCAAACTTCTTGGTGCTGTGGCTCCCCTGCTGAAGCTCAAAGAGGATCGACCGTGCGTAGAAGGGGCTTTCCCACGCTGGAGGCTTCTCGCGCTCACGGCCCTGCTCGCGGGGCTGGATGGCGCGCGGCGCTGAGAGGAGCGCAAATGAGCTGTCAATGTTCTTGTTCAATTCCTCGGCTGAGCAGTAGCGCGCGTCAAAGAGGATCGCCTCCAGGGCCTCCCTCTGAAGGCTGACAATCGCCTCCGGGTATCCTTTGTAGGAACCCGGGCGGGACGCACGATTGTCGGCCCCGAACCCGGTGTCGCTCTTCTGCATTGAGCCGCAGCCCGCTGCGCCGATGAGCGTCGCAAAACCGAAGACAGCGGCCTGAACTTTTCTCGACGTATCCTCAATCCATGACATAGCGCGCACGCTCCAGAGCGGGGCCGTATTGGGCCCACAGCTTTTTTAATCGCGCCCAAGTTATGGCCGTGACGCGCACGGCTACCTCCTAGCGCAGGTAAAAGCCCTCACGGAGCGCCAGGAAGCGCCTTTAAAAGCCACCCCTACGGGTTTCCTTTATGCGGCCTAGAGCCGGAACTGCGAGGTGGTGAGCTCAGCCGTCAGGAGCGAGTACGTCCTCGCCGCCAGGAGCTTAAGGTTTGGGGCACCGAGCGTTGTTGGAGATCCGCTCGTGTCAGCGATGTTGCGGTACTGGTTGATCAGCTCTGCGAGAGCCGGCCGGGCGGTGTAGCCCGCCTTGGCGCTAAGCGTTGCTAGCGTGCCTGCAATCTCGCCAGAAACCTGTCGAGCGTCCCCTCCACCACCGAGGCCAGCAAGGCGGTCGAGCGAGCCCGAGAGGGTCTTGAGCGACGTGCCCATGTCAGCAGGCGCCTTGCCGGAAGCCTCGACGTATCCCGACTTCGCGTCGCTGAAGATCTCATCCACGGTGTGGGACTCTCCTCGGGGAGCGCAACCCACCGTCAGGCACGACGCAACGCTAGCGAGGAGGATGGTTCGAAGGGGCTTAAAGAGAGACGTCATAGATACGGAGGTGTCCTAGGCAACCAGAACGCCGGGGGCAGCACACCCCTCAGTCGCTGGGGGATCATTTAACAGGTTAGGCTCCCTGTCAACTGGCAGGCATTACCCCCTATCCGCAGAAAGTGACGCCTCACACAGGGCGCTAAGCCTATTAAAAAGGCTCTCGTCAAGGCCAGCCGGCACCCTCACCCGGCCACTTTCAGCCTCCCAGACGACCCCTGCCGCGCCGAGCATCCCGCGAACGCTCTCTGCAAGCTCCCATCCGCAGATGGCCTCGCGCTGGGGCGCTCCCTGGTTGGGATAACAAACCGCGAATAGCCGCGCCCAATCGAAGCACCTGCCAGGGTCGCACTTCCCCCGAAACCCAGCTATCTGCTCGTGGCCCACAACGGACTCTGGGCTTCCTAGCGCCGGATAGAGCCCCTTGAGCCGCTCTATGACGGAGAAGAGTGACACATACTGCTCCTCTGTGTAAGGAAAGACGTTTCCATTTATGTTGACGAGCTCAATGCCTACGGACCGATCGTTAAACGCCTCGATCGTCCGCGCCCCTGCCCCACTGCCGATGGCGAGGCGGCTCTTTCCGGCATGCCATGCCCGGCGAGGGCGGCCATCGAGGCAGGGAACGACCTCATACACCACGCCATCGGTGTCGATCACGAGGTGCGATGACACCTCCCTCGCCCTGTCCATGAAGATCTCAAGGGTGCGCTGCAGGGAGCCCGCCGTGTAGTGCAACACCACGAACTCTACAGGTATCTCAAGCTCAGTGTAATTCGGCGAACGGGTGGTTGAGACGATCTTCATCTTGCTTCCAGGGTAATACAGGGCAGAGGGCCGCAACAGAAGAACTTTTGCCCCATTTAGGGTTGGCACCCCGCGGCCTGTGAACCTAGACTGCTGCCACGGCAGCCCCAGGGCGCGCTCGGCGGGAATTCGCCGGGTGCCCTGTCGAGCCAGCAAGCAGAGCAACCTACCGCATATGGACATCTCTCCACAGTCGCTCGAGCTATTCCTCCTGGTGGCCTGCGCCGTTGCGATCCTGTCGCGCAGGATCGGCATCCCGTACACGGTGGGGCTCCTGCTCGGCGGATTTGCTCTCTCACACCTCGACCTCGCGCCCCCAGGCCACCTCTCACACGAGCTTATCTTCTCGTGGCTCCTCCCGCCCCTCATCTTTGAGTCAGCCCTGCACCTTTCGTGGCGAGAGCTGCGGCCACAACTCGCTGTGGTGTCGCTCCTGGCGACGGTCGGTGTTCTTGCTGCCGCCCTCATCACGATGATCCTCCTCATTTGGGGGGCCTCCATGCCGTGGCAGGCAGCGCTTATCATCGGGGTGGCGCTCTCTGCGACGGATCCGGTGTCTGTGCTCGCACTTCTCAAGGAAGCAAAGCTTCCCGCCCGAATCCACCGCCTGGTCGAGTCGGAGAGCCTGCTCAATGACGGCACCTCTGCCGCTCTCTTCTCGCTCGCTCCCCTGCTCGTGGCCGGCACCACCAGCATCGGTTCGGTGGTATCCCTCTCTGCTCTCTCGATCGCTGGAGGGCTTGTATGTGGGGCCGCCGTTGGAGGCGCTGCGCTCGCCCTTGCCGGACGCACAACTGACCACCTCGTTGAGGTGGCAGTCACCATCCTTGCTGCGTTCGGCTCCTTCTACCTCGCCGAAAGCGTGCACGCTTCGGGGATCCTCTCCACGCTTGCCGCGGGAATGGTGCTCGGCAGCCTGCGGGAGCGGGGCTTTATAACGGAGCGCGGGCACGAGAGCGCAGAGATCTTTTGGGAGTTTGCGGGCTTCCTAGCGAACTCAGCCATCTTCCTCTTCATCGGGATCGACCTCGACGAGCTCAAGCCCGTGCACCACTCGTTTGTCATCGTGGCGACGATTGCGGCGAGCCTGCTGAGCCGCGCCGCTGTTGTCTACCTCGGGTGCCTCCCGTTTCACCGCTCCCGGCACCACGTTCCTCTTCGGGTGCAGCACCTCCTCTTTTGGGGAGGCTTGAGGGGAGCCCTCGCCCTCGCCCTCATCCTGGGGCTCCCTCCTGAAACCCCGGATCTCGCCCTGATCCGCTCCGCTGTCTTCTACGCTGTCGCCTTCTCTATAGTCATCCAGGGCCTTACGGTGGGCAGGCTGATCCGCTCCTTGCGCGACTCGTAGGGTGTTGGCTACCCGGGGCAAGCTGCCCTAGTTCGCAGACCAGAGCTCAAAGCGGCTCGATGTGGTCGTGCTGTGCTTCCAGCCCGCTGCCTGCAGCCACTGCCGGAGCTCCTCGGTTGTAATCTCTGAGCAGGGCGGCCCAAGCAGGCTCTCATACGTCGGGCCAGGCACGGTGGGGCCGCTTGCTTCGGCGAAGAGGAGCCAGCGGTGCCCCTCACGGAGATCCGACAGCATCCTGGTCCAGTCGCCGTCGAGCGGACAGTTGAGGTACTCAAACCGCAGATCTGCGCGCCGGCCAGCCACCATTGCATCGGTTGAGAGCCCGCGAGAAAGGAGAAGCACGGTGTCTCCCCGCACTGCCTCCGAAACCTCGCGGTTCTGCTCCCGTTCGGGCACGTAGCGATCCGCCCACGCATGCCACCGCTGCAGCGCCGCGAGGTCGCACCAGAGGGCGAACGCGATCATCGCTGACGCGGCCACGCTGGCGAGAGCCCCACCCACCCCGAGCGACAACGATACCCGTGCCCCCCACAGCAGGGCGAAAGCAGCCAGCGGCACGAGGGCAAAGCGGGCCCCAACGTGGTTCGCTGCGAGTATGCTGAACTGTGCCAGGCAGATTGCTGCGAACACCGCCAACACTCCCCACCGACGCCCGCGTGGAACCGCCAAGAGCAGCCAGGGCACCAGGATCAGGGGAAGGAATCCCGATCGAATGTGCTCGTAATCGAGCTCGGGCCCGGTCTCAGCTGAGGGAACGCCCCAGAGCGCAAAAAGCCGATCGAGCGCGAGCCCCTGAAAGAGCTCACCGCGCAGCGGTTGCGGCACCACAACCAGTGGCTCAGAAAACCACCCAACAAAGGTGAAGCCCAGGGCGTTGCTTACGCCGGCCCACCCAGAATCGAGTGTCGTCAGGCTCCTCGCAGTGCCCCCACCCGAGAGGTCGCCAAAGTTCTGGTAGATCGGATAAAACGAGAGCACACAGAAAAAGGCGCCAACGAATAGCCCAGCCAGGAGTGCCGCCAGGACCCGGCGCTCAAGCATCTTTCGGCGGAGCGGCCAGAAGAGGACCGCAGCGATCGGAACTGCAGGAAATGCCACGTACTGCTTGCACGCCGTACCCAGGCCGACCAGGGCAACGAAAAGAAACGCCCCCTGACGGAGCGAGTCCCGGCAAAAAAAGAGCGCCGTTGCGGCAAGCACCGGAAACGCGGCCGCCATATCGGTGCTGATGTCTGCCAAGCGGAGCCCCACAGCGGGGAAAGAGAGGAACGCCAGGGAGGCTGCCACGGCACCCCGGCCTGAGAGCCCCAGCGCCCGGCCTATAACCGCGACTGCAGCCGAAGCGCCAACCGTGAACACCTGCGTGTTGAAGGCGCTTCCGAGCCAGCCACACCCCAAGAACACTGGAGAAACGCTCACGGCAGTGCCGCCGAAGGCGTGCGCAACCTGCTGCCAAATGGAGGTGCGAAACGGCGCGAACGACCCGTGCCACACCCACTGAAGCGCCCGCGGGATGTGGTAGTTGAGCGCGTCAAACTGCAGCGGGCCCTCGGCCCAATTGAAGTGCCAGTCGTGATAGAACACCCGCAGCGCTATCCAGGCCGCAGCAGCCAGCGGAACGTCCTGAAGCGCAGGGCGGTACCGGATTCGCAGCAGCGCCCTTCCAAGGGCCGGCAGCTGCACGACGGCAGCGGCCAAAAGCCCTGCCGCAAAGGCCGCCATCGACCAGCGGTAGCTCTGCGGAGAGAGGAGCCCCACGTTGCCGAGCACTAGCGCCACGAGGAAACAGAAGAGGTGGTACAGGAGCGCCCCAACCATCACGCACCACGCCAGCCCCCGCTCCGGCGCGCGGTGAACAACGCTCAGGACACAGAGCACCGGCACGGCGATCATGAGGTTTGAGTAGGCCTGGCAGCTCTCTGGCATGGAGAACGTGTACCGCGACGCAGCAGCTGCGGGAAGATAGCTTGAGGGGGTGCCCATGGGGACAAGCTGACAGGGGCCCGCCCCTCCAGCTAGTGCGCCAGAATACTCCGCAGCGCTCCCTCGCCGAGCTGGGTGTTGAGGAGCCGCACGAATTGGGCCCGCATGCAGTTAACGTTCCCGCCGGCCTGGCGGCATGCGAGGAGGCTAAGCTTCTCGAAGGTAAAGGGAGGCTCAATCCCCCGCTTCTCCGCAGTGACCGCAACGATCTGGGCAACGGGGGATGTCATCCGGTTGTCATCGAAGGGAAACTGCTTTCCCACCCTAACGCGCAGGGAGGCCACCTCCCGAACAGAGATCTTCCAAGCCAACGCCTCCCGCGCGCTGATGAGAGCCAGCGCGCCCGAGTCACTAGGCATGATGCCGTACAGGTTCCCGGACTTAGTCCTAAAAAAGATCTCCCTGAAGGGCGATACCGACCCATCAGCAGCCGGGACGACCTTTGCCACGGGGAAGCGCGCCACCTCCCAGCCAAGCGCCCCCCCGCGAGAAGTCACCACGAGCGTGGGCTGCGAAGAGAGCGAAACTCGCCCCTCTTTGGCAGGTTCAGGGAGATGCTCCTCACCGCCACGCGCCTTGAGGGGCGGAACACAAAAGAGGCCCCCTCCTTGCTGGATCGCCGCGCGAAGGAGCCCCGCCAGCTCAACGGTCTGCGGCGCATCGATCCGACTGCCGCCAACTGTCACGATCTGCGCCAACGGAGCGGTCCGAAACGGCCCAAACACAAAGCGCGCGCCCACTTCAAGCGAGTCGCTGCACTCAGCGAGGTCCGGCAGCGGCAGCTCCACGCGGGAGCGGTAGTTTGTGATCATCCACGCGCCGGCGTCGCTGCGCCGGATCCGGTACACGTTGTGGGAGATCGTCCGGAAGAGAGCCTCCCGAAGCCCGCCACTCTCTGCCTCTCGGCCAACGAGCCTCGGCAACCGAACGTTTTGCACCGACTGACCCCAGGCGAAGCCCTCTCCTCCGCCAACCACAACCGGTCGCTCAGGCAAGCGGAGGAGCGAGGTCCCCCGCCGCGCCGACTCCCCCGCCTTCTCAAGTGGAGGGAGTCGTGGGGTCGTGTGTTTCGGCTTTTCAGGCTGTAAGTCCATGGCAGCTGGGACAAGACCGGAGGGGAAAGTTTACCTGCGGGACCCTAGCACGAATCGGGCTGGCTGTCTGATGAAGCCCGCTACGCCCCGCTAAGGAGCCTGATTCTTTGGCGAACTTGACTTACCCCCTGCCCTCAATTACTCTTCGCGGTCTCAAACGTAGGCGGCCTTAAGCGCTTAGCGCCGGCCGCCGCACGAACCGAGATGGTGGCTATAGCTCAGTTGGTAGAGCATCGGATTGTGGTTCCGAGTGTCGTGGGTTCGATCCCCATTAGCCACCCCACCAGCCTTCGCTTTTTTTGCAAAGCAAAAAAAGTCTACGGCTGGCAAGCCGTAGACCCAAAGGGCGAAGCTGGTGTCCGCCGGAGTCGGCGTTAGCCGCGAAGGTGGACTGTCTCACGGATTTACTCTCTTCCAGTCATTAGTCCCGCCAATCGGCTGCCGCCCCTCTCGCCCCCGATCGGGGCTTCACCCCGCTTCCGTGATATTTCCAGAGCTTTCAAAAGTTGGATGCAGTTTGGATGCGCGGCGCGAAATACATCTATGTCTTCGGCTGTTACACGAATTTAGATACTCCACCCCACCAGCCTTCGCTTTTTTTGCAAAGCAAAAAAAGTCTACGGCTGGCAAGCCGTAGACCCAAAGGGCGAAGCTGGTGTCCGCCGGAGTCGGCGTTAGCCGCGAAGGTGGACTGTCTCACGGATTTACTCTCTTCCAGTCATTAGTCCCTTCCAGTCATTAGTCCCGCCAATCGGCTGCCGCCCCTACCGCCTCTGATCGGGGCTTCACCCCGCTTCCGTGAAGTTTCAGCGCCTGTCAAACGTTAGACGCGCTTGAGATCCCGGCTTGGAAGCACGCCAATGACTCGACGTGCTCCAGAAAAAGCGCGACGGAAGGGCACGATGGCTTCCTCAGGACACAAACGAGCCTCTCTCAATCTCCTCTTTTCTTTCGTGAAACCGAGAATACAGCTCTACCCTGTTCTGCTCCACAAGCCTTTTTGACACTACGATCCTTTGGGCAATCCCCAGCAGATCTGCATCTGAAAATTTGACGCCCGCAGAAACATCCCGATCATCAAACAAGACAGTTCTGCCGGCAGACATCATGCCTTGGTACATCTTGTCAGCATAGTCGAGCACCTTAGCGTCATTTCCGATGGCGATTAGATGGAAGGAGAACGGCGTGCTCGCCTCCGGCCAACGCAGCCCTTTTTCGTCGCTATACAATTCAGCCACTGTGGACAGGGTCCTGCCAACACCAATGCCATAACATCCCATGTAGTAGGGATGCTTCCTTCCATCTGCGCCCATGAACTCAGCCCCTTTCATTCGCTCCGAGTACCAAGTGCCGAGCTGAAAAATATTGCCAACTTCGATTCCCCGCCGTTCAGCCAGCTTCGACTTGCTATCAACCGTTACATCTCCAGCCTTGGCCAGTGCGATGTCCGCAAGAATATCCACCACAAAATCCCGGCCGTAGTTCACATTGAGAGTGTCCTTATGCCACTCATCAGCACCGGTGCAAAAGTTCCTGACTGACGTAAGGGAGAGGTCCCCGACCCGGCGGATCTTGAGCTTCAGGGGAGAAACAAAACCAACAAAGCTTCCCAGAGCGCGTATCTCGTCTTCACCTGCCAAGCGAAGCTGATTACAGCCGAGAAGCCGCTGAAGTTTCAGCTCATTCATCTCAAGATCCCCACGAATGGAGACAAGAACTGCCTCTTCAGTGTCCGTCACATAAACGATGCTCTTAATCTGTCGCCAAGCTGGCTGGCCGTAATGCTCGACACCTGCTTGCACTGACAAGCCACGTGCGGCATGCGCCACTGTAATTGGCAGCTCCTGTTCGCTTGAGTTCATGTGTTCTCGAATGAACGTTGCTATGTCCTCATGCGCACAGTAAGAGCCATCCTCACTGACCAGGTATCGGCTCTCCCCGAGCGGGTGATCCACGACAAATTCGTGGCAGTAGTCTCCACCCATATAACCGTTGTCGGCAGCAACACTTCTCACTGGCAGGTCTAGCCGATTGAATATGCGGAAATAGCATTCAGACATCTGCTGATAGTAGGCCTCGAAATCCTCTTTTGAGGCGTGAAACGAGTACCCGTCCTTCATCAAGAATTCTCGGGCACGCAACATGCCGCCTCTGGCGCGAAGCTCGTCCCTGAACTTTGTTGAAAACTGATATATGCAGAATGGAAGGTCTTTGGCGGACAATGAAAACTGCCGCACTAATGCAACCATCATCTCCTCTGCGGTTCCGCCCAACACAAAGGAGCGGCCGCTTCTGTCTTTCACTTGCATCAATTCGAAGGAAACGCTTGCAGTGCGGCTAGTCTCTTCCCAATGCTCTCGCGGATGAAGAATTGGGGCTGACATTTTTTGGGCCCCAGCCGAATTCATCTCCTCTTCAATGACGCGGCAGATTTTGTCTTGCACCCTCATCCCAAGCGGCAATAGGTAGAATCGCCCGGCAGATGATTCCCGGATGAACCCTCCACGGATCAAATATTCAAGCCCTTTTGACTTTACCTCGCTGGATACTGCTCTTATGGATTTTCCAAATAACTGTGAAAGACGCACGCTGCACCCCTGTAGTATTCAAGATAGTTGAGGAAAAGAAACGGCCTGCCCAAGCAGGCGCGAAGGGTTAGTAACCCCGTTGGGGATCTTTGGTCGAAGGCGCAGCTGGGAAGCTATGGACGAGTTGCATGCGAAAAAGGATAAGTTGCGGCCGGCTCGTAGTCAATCAAAAAATCAGCGCCGTTGAGAGCCTCAGGAATCACTCTGTCACATGCGCTAGTTGCCCGCAGTTCTGAACTTTTTATTGGCGGCATGTCTTTGACAGAGAAACGTGTGCCAAGCTCAAATGCACACCTGGGCGGACGTGAGCCGAAGAGCCATACGAGCACTTGTAATAAAGTTTATGCGCGACGGCTTCTCTGTATCGCCTGCTCTGCCCGGGGGAAATTTCAAAGGCCATACGTGCAGACCTGCCTCCAAAATTTGTCTCGGAGAAAACTACCGCAGATGCCTCTTACAGATGCCGATCCTGCATGATCGTGATTTGTGGAATCCACTGCTCTCCGTGGTCTGCTCCGCGGCAGATCAAGGCGAAATGCAAACGATGCCTTCATACCGCCGTGTATGCTCGAATTTGCACCTCGGAAGCGTTCTTACGCAGAAACTGCGTATCCTTCTATCGTTATGGTCGCATGAGCGCCTCTGTTGCCTTACGAAAGCTCCTGGCGAACTCAGAGCGCCCCACTTCCACAACAGCTTTTGGCAAGGGGCAATGCGCCACCAACAACGAAGGTTGCAAACACGGCCAACACCTTGCTGTCGCGCTTTGTCGCATTCAATCAACTATGGCCGTCAGAGTCTTCTCTCCACTGGCTTTTCCTTGAACGACTTCGTGTCCAGCCTCAGGTGTCGTAACGTACTCGGCCCAAAAGGAACGTTTCCCCCCCGCCTAAAAGCCTGCATGGTTCAAGATTTAATTCGGTGGCTGGTGCTTCGGTGCAGGAATGGGCAATTCTTGAGCCTCAGGAATGATTGTTGAAGAGGTTGTGGGTCGTTCCATACAAAGTCGTTGTGGGAGCAATATCTCTTGCATGCGAGAAACAGGAACTTAAACGCGCTCGTGAACAGGTTCCTCTATTCACTCGCCGACGACATCATCGGACTTCTAAGGGATGACGCGTGGCACACACGCCTGATAGCGAACCAAAAGGCACTGTAGAGGGAGCCGGACCGCTGGCGTGTCCAGTGTGCGGCAGCCCCCTTTTTCTCGCGGGCCGTTCCATGAAGTGCGCAGGCGGCCATGCCTTTGACCTCTCGAGGGATGGCTACGTCAATCTCCTTCTCTCAAAGAGGGGGGGGTCATGGGAAACTGGCGACAGCCGAGAGATGCTGCGGGCGCGTCGCGCCTTCCTCGAGGGGGGGCACTTCGATTTTTTGCATGACGATCTTGTCGAGCGCACCAAGCGCTGGCTCTTGAGGCACAAGCCCAGCAGCTCGAGAATCTTGAATATCCTGGACATCGGGTGCGGCGAGGGGCACTACGTCGGAAAGCTCTCCAAGAGCCTAGAAGGGATCCCAGCAGGGACGTTCCCGGCCGTTGAGTGGTATGGGATGGACGTCTCCAAGGACGGCGTCCAGCTCGCAAGCAGAAAACACCCCCTGGCGCGCTTTCTGCTCTCGAATGTCCATCATCACATTCCCTTCACTGACGGCTCAATTTCGGTGGCTTCTTCTATCTTTTCTCCCCGAAATTTTGGGGAGTTTGCGCGAGTGCTGGAGCCAGGCGGGCTGCTTCTCATCGCTATTCCTACGCCGGCACACCTACAGGAGCTCAGGGAATTTGTGAAGATGCTCAAGATTGATGAGGACAAAGAGGCAAAGCTCCTGCAAAGCTTGGGGGATTTTGTGTTGGTGGAGAGCTCTGCTCTTGAAGGGGCCGCAGCATTGGGGGCTAACGACCTGCGAAACCTTGTCACCATGAGCCCAAATTTCCGGCACAATCCAGACCTAGAGAATCTTTCAAGGATCAGTGGCAAGCTTACCGTATCGTTCTCGATCAAGGTGCTGGAGCTGGCGCGCGCCTGAGCAAAGGAGCTGGGAAGCCGCCCACCCCGGGCGCCCCAACCAAGCGGGTTTCCCGCCTGATCGCTCCATCCCTGGCCGCTCGCCATCCCTGGCGGCCCGCCATTCCTCAACGATTCCAAACATCGGTAGCCTCTGGCCCAGTCGGCCCGCCCAGGGCTAGGCTCACTCTGTACTTGCAAATGCTTGCAGGGTAGGCTCCCCCAGGCCACCGCACGGCTAGAAGACTCCGCATGAAGAACCCCTCACCCCTCCTGAGTCGGCTCATCACTACCCTGCTAGCCCTCTCAGCAGCCAGCGACCACGCTTCTGCGGAAGAGCCCCCCTCCCCTCCAGCGCACCGCCCAAAGATCGGCCTGGTCCTCGCCGGAGGGGGCGCGCTCGGCATGGCGCACGTCGGCGTGCTCAAGGTCCTTGAGGCGAACCGCATCCCAGTAGATATCATCACCGGCACCTCCATGGGCTCAATCGTCGGGGCGGCATACGCCTCGGGCGCAACGGTCGAAGAGATGGAGAAGCTCCTGGCGGACACGAATTGGGACGATCTCTTTGATGAGGCGACCAAGAGAGAGGAGCAGCCGTTCCGCGACAAGTATGGGCACACCGGAGAGATCGTCGGCAGCGGCAAGATAGGCCTCAGCGAGTCCGGCCTTGTGCGCTTCGCGGGGGTTGTGAGCGGGCAGAACGTCCTGCCGCTCCTTCAGAACCTCTTCCACCGCACCCCGGGCAACATAAACTTCGACAAGCTCCCCATCCCCTACCGCGCCGTTGCGGCCGACGTGGAGACGGGCGAGGCGGTCGTCATCGGCTCTGGCGACCTTGCGAGGGCAACGCGGGCAAGCATGGCTGTCCCAGGCTTCTTTACGCCCGTTGAGCTCAACGGCAAGACGCTCGTCGACGGCGGCATCGCCAACAACCTCCCGGTGGATATCGCCCTGCAGATGGGAGCGGATCGCCTGATCGTAGTGGACCTCATGGCGGACCTCAAGAAAAAGGATGAGCTGAACAACGCCCTGGCGATCAGCGGGCAGATCATCTCGCTCCTGCTCCAGCAGAACTCGATGCTGCAGCGCAAGCTGATGCGCCCGGGCGATATCCTCCTCCTTCCCGACCTGAAGGGGTATAGCGCGACAGACTTCAACAAGGCCGAGGCAATCTTCGCCAAGGGCGAGCAGGCTGCAGACCTCAAGCTCAAGCAGCTGCGGGCCCTCTCCTTGCCAAAAGCGGAGTACGAGCGGTGGCAGGCGCATCGCGAGGCCCCGCCGGCCAAGCCGGTTGTGATCACGGAAGTTGCCGTCCATACCGACCTTGAGCTTCTCGACGAGCCCATCAAGGACACCTTCGCCTCCCAGGTGGGGCAGCCCCTCGACACCGGAAAAATGGAGTCACTGGTCAAGCAAACCTTCGAGCAGGGGCAGGTAGGGTCGCTCGAGTACAGCATCGATCGGGGCCCCAACGGCACCGGGGTGCTCGACGTGACGGCTAAGAAGCCCAAGTGGTACGACCAGTACCTCCAAGTGGGCCTCGCGCTTCAGGATGATTTTGAGGGCCAGAGCTACTATGAGCTCGCCGTGGCGGCCCGCTTCAACGAGCTCAATTCCTGGGGCGCCTACGCTGACACCCGCATCGAGATCGGGTGGCGCCCCCTCTTTGAAGTTGATTTCTTCCAGCCGCTTGGCGAGAACAGCCCGTACTTCATTAATCCCCTCATCTACCTCGACAACTACCAGCTCCCCGTGCGCATCAACAACGAGATCGTGGCAGAGTACGAGCGCGCGCGCGGCTTCGGCGCCATCAGCGCCGGGCGGAACCTCTTCCGTGACGGAGAGATCGGGTTTGGCGTCTCGCGAGGAAAGGGGCGCCTCACGCGCTCTATCGGCAACCCCGAGCTGAAGGACCAGAGCTACGAGATCGGAAACTTCTTTGGGCGCGTTGCCTGGGACTCCCTCGACACCCCAGACTTTCCGAGGGGCGGTTCCCTGCTTAACTTTCTCGCAGCCCGCAACGTGGCAGCCCTCGGCTCCTCAGAGGACTTCACCCAGCTGGTTGGAAACGCGGTGCAGCCAATATCAAACGGGATCAACACTCTCACCCTCTCGGTTGACTGGGGAGTCATGCCCGAAACGGTTGAGCCCGAGCGATACTTCGTCTTGGGCGGCATGTTTGACCTCTCAGGCTTCCAGCCCGCGGGGCTCGCTGCCTCGGATTTCGTCATCGGCCGCACAACCTACTACCGCGAGCTCGACTCTCTCGGCAGCGCCTTCGCGAGGCTCAACATCTTCGGAGGGGGATCGTTGCAGATGGCCTCGCTCAAGAGCGACATCGCCCAGGTGCCCGACAACTCCGGCATCGTGGCGGGGCTCCTCTTCGTTGGGGCTGACACCCCGCTGTTCCCGATCTACTTCGGGTACGGCATGAACAACGAGCAGGAGAGCGCCTTCTACCTTAACCTCGGCCGAGTATTCTCGCCGCGGCAGTAAGGGGCCCTCCAGGTCAGGCAACGGCTCAAGCTCCTAGGGGCGCCGATACCGCACCCGGTTGCCTGGCATCCTCCTTGCCTGGCCCTGCAGCTCAAGGCCGAGCAGGTCAGCGTACGAGATCGCGTGCCGTGAAAGGTACTCCTCAACGCTGCAGGCCTCCCACTCCCCCACCTGCGGGGATGGCGCAACAAGCCCATACTCCCGAAGGACATCGCTGGCCGAAACGAATGGCCTGGCCCCATCCTCGACCATAGCCAGCCCGCCCGAGTGCCCCTCATTTACTGCGTCGGGAATGTATACAAAGACATCACGCCCGAAATCAGCAGCTAGGCGGGCAGTAACGAGAGACCCGCTGCGCTCCCCGGCCTGCATCACGATCACCCCCTCGCACATCCCTGCGATAATTCTGTTGCGCTCAAGGAAGTGGTGGCGCAGCGGCTGCCTGCCAATCGGGTGCTCTGACAGGAGGGCGCCTCCAGCTGAGAGGATCTCCTGAGCGAGCGGCTCATGCGAAGGTGGATAGGTACGGTCCAATCCGTGGGCGAGCACGGCCGCCGTTCCTCCCTTCCCCGCCCGATCGCCCGAGGGAACCGAGCACAGAGCTCCGCGGTGCGCAGCGCCGTCGACCCCGAGCGCCAGCCCGCTCACCACCATAAATCCCGCCTCAACGAGCTCCTGCGAGAGCTCCGAGGCCGCCGCACAAACCTCCACTGTTGCCGCCCGGGTCCCTACGACAGCCAGCATTCGGTCTGGCGGAACCCACGGATGGCTCGCTGCTCGCACAAAGAGCGCAGCGGGAGCTCCGGGGATATGGCGCAGGCGGAAGGGGTACCTGCGGCTTGAGGCGGGGATGGCCTCAACGCCGAGCGCACGGCTTTCCCCGTCAATTCGCTCAGCCTGGCGCCACTTGTCGGCGCTGATGTGGCGCCTCAGCTCCGCGGGCCTCATGCCAGCGATGAGGAGATCAGTGAGGTCCCGCCGCGGCCCAGGGCTGTAGAGAGAGATGGCGATAGCCGCAACGCAGCTCTCTTGATCGTCAGGTTGGGCTTGTGCCACAGCTACCTCCGCAAAGACATGCGGAGGAGTTCGCCCTTCGGGGAGCAAAGTTTCGGTCGTGGCGCGCTAAACGAGCACTTCGCTAATCGTGCAGGGTCTTCTCAGCGGGACCATCCTGTTCAGCCAGTGAAAGCTGCTCCTGGATCGCCTTGCGGAACTCGAGCGGAGCCGGAATGTAGGTCAGGATCTCTTCAGTTCCCCCGGTGCCCGTGACCTCAATATTCCCGAAGTCGAGCAGGCGCCCCGAGATCGACTGGGTGAGGCGAATCGCCTCCACCTTGGCGAGAACGATGTCGAGTGACTTGCGCGTTATGAACCCGGTCTTTCCCAATACCCTCTTGGTGGTGATCGCGAACTCAGAGGTCAGGAAGAGAATTACCCGATCCAGCAGCCGGTAGAACGAGTAGGCGAGCAGGATCGCTATGGCGAAAAACACAAGCACGTTATCCGCAAGGAAGGCCTGGGAGTAGAACCAAAGGGAGCCCGCCAAGAACGATGTGCTCATCGCTGGCGGAAAGAGCACGATCGGATGGAGGCGGCAGTTTAGCACCACCGTCTCGTCATCCATCAAGTTGTCCTCTATGTAGCCCATCGTTTGCTTCCTCTGCCGGCCCTGCCGCCCAACACGCTGACTATGTCGCCCCGCAGGCCCACTGCTCCACCCAAAGGCTCGGCGGAGGGCTCAGGCGGCTGCCTCTTATTGTAGCTTGTCGGGATGCTCCTACTAAACACATCCACCGATCAAGGGGTTATAATCTCCTTTCCCCACAACTCTACGCCCCACACCGTCCGCATAAGGCGACTTACGGGGTTAGGGCTGGGGCTCAACTTTAAGCACCCCCCGCCACGGCCCATCATCACAATAATGAGCGAACGAGGCCCTAAACTTTCTTCGTGAGCATGCCGACCCTCCTGGAGTCGGCAAGGGGTGGACGGAACATGGAATCACTCGGCAGAGATTACGCACTTCAGTTTCACGGCCTCGATACAAGCAGCCCGGAGATCCGGGAGAAGTTCCGCACGATCTGCCTCAGTCACCTCGACCTGACCGACCAGCAGGCGCTGGATATCCTCACGGCCCGCGCGACCCGCATCCTATGCACCGACATCACCCCCGAAACGCTTCAATCCATCACCCGCCGGCTGCAGGAGATCGGCGTAAAGGTTGATGTCGCAGACCCGACGGAGCTGGAGGAGGTTGTGATCCCGCTCGGCTCCTTCTCAACTGACCAGGACTCGACTTTTTTTGAAAGCCAGCTCTATGAGCGCCCCCTTCAGCTGCGCCGCACCAGCGAGGAGAGCTTCGAGGACTACTCGTCGGGCTACGTCGAGGACTTCTTCGCGCAGGATCGGCACTTTGGCCTCTATTCGACCGGAGCACCCTCAGTCCGTCGTGCCCCCAACGAGCGGCCGCGCCGGCACTCGGTGTTCTTGCAGCGACAACGCTCGCTCTCCACTTGGGAGCGTGCCGGGCTGTTCTTTGTGCTCGTTGCGCTCGGGGTTTTGGCTGCTTTCTTCGCAAGCCGCTAGGCTAGGCGCCCCCATCCCGCTTCACCGCGAGGCCCCACAGCAGCGGAGCGTGTCGGGCGTCAGCCAGCTCTATCTTGCCGCCCTCTTTGCCGCCGGCTTGCCCTTCTTGCTTGCCGGAAGGGGCCTCGCCTTAGCCTTTGGCACCGAGCCCTTCTTGGCAGGGGGCTGCACCTTCTTGGCTGGGCCCTTGACGATTCGGGGGGCAGCCTTCGACTTTTGCGGCGGTAGGGGCTTGCTCGGCGCCTTTTGGGGACTTGCGACCTTGAGCGGTTTTGGGCTCGCTTTCCCGGCTGCCACCTTAATCTTCTTGCCTGCGGGCGCAGCCGCGCCCTTTGCCTGGGCACGGACCGGTGCCTTTAGCTTCGGCCGGTCGGACTTGGCGCCCTTTGCCTCAACCGCTTTTTCGGATGCGACCTGAACAGCTGAGGCCGAGAACGGCTCAACGGGGGTGCCCTTAAACACCATGCCGTTCTGCTTGAGGATTGGCCGAGGCTTAGGGCCCTTCATGCGGTACTTTGATGCCAGGGAGGTCGGAGCGGCCAAGGGGCTGGCTACCTTCTCGGGCGGCTTCGCGTCCTTGGCCGGAGGAGCCTCGGCACCCTCCTTGGCCTCCTTCGCTTCTTTGCCCTCTTTGGCGCCTTCGTTAAGGGTAACGCGCGCACTTTCAAGGCGAGCCATTACCTCGGGTATCTCCTCTGGCGAGGAGAGCCAGGTCTGGCCGTTCAAGCTGTAGAGGGTCACAAGTTGGCCGTTCACTTTTACCTTCTTCGTCAGGTAGTCCTGCTTAAGACCGGAGATCTGCTGCTCTGTGGATGACATAATCAACACTCTTGGCACCAAACATTGGTTTTGCCCTAAGCTTTCCAGCAACTTGCAGACAATGTGCAGAGCTCAGGCTTAGGAAGCTCAAAAGTAAGATGTTAGTCCGCACCGTTGCGGGTGCGCCTTCCCTCGTTGATTCCTTGGCTTTTTTCGAGTACACACCGTCCATGTCAGTTCAAAAAACGCCAGCTTCCCCCGTAAGTGCCCAGTTTTCTTCAAATACAAAGCCCTCCCACAGAGAGATGATCTCGGCCAAATACGGCATCTCGTGGCCGAAGCACGTAACCGAGCTGCACGTTCACCTGGGAGGCTCAGTTCCCCTCTACCGACTCTGGGAGATCGCCATCGACCGCGGGATCCGCGGCATCGGCTCTGGCTACGAAGAGTTCGTCAACCTGCTCAAGATCCGGGACGGCAAGGTTTCGGACCTCGACAGCTACCTTGAGGTCTACGAGAAGATCGAGCTCATTCAGTCGGGTCCCACATCGGTCCGAGAAAGCATCATCATCGCCATCCACCGGGCGTACCGCACCGGCGGCATGATTAGCGTTGGCCCAGGTGGTGAGGGAGGATCTCCTGAAAGCCTCTTTGCAATCCGCCGCTTTGAGCTCCGCTGGAACCCCCTGAAGCGCACTGGGGCGGTGTTCTTGAAGGGCAGCCACGCAGGGCTCTACGACCTCGACCGGGTGATCAAGTCAGCGGTTAACGCAGTTGAAGAGGTCGAGATCGGGTTTCACGGGCAGATCCAGGTGGGGCACATCTTCTGCTTTGGGCGGGATCTCACCTTTGAGGCCAACATGGCCCTCGCAAGGAAGACACGCCTGTGGCGCGAGAAGACCAACAAGATCATCGGCATCGACCTGGCCGGGGCAGAGTCGGTCAATCCGCTCTCTGACCCGCGCAAGCTTGAGGAGATGAAGATCGCCTTTGACGAGGCGGGACCGGGGCTCGGCCGCACTGTGCACGTCGGGGAAACGCGCCACGTTGACATCGAGACATTCATCAAGACCGTTGAGGCCCTAAACCCGTCGCGTGTTGGGCACCCGATCGCCGCCATTCGGGCGCTGTGGGAGAGAAAGGATGATCGCGGGCTCAAGCTCCTCCAAGAGCGCGGGATCGTCTGTGAACTCTGCGTCAAGTCGAACCTTCTTACTGGCGCGGTAAAGGACATCGATGAGTACGGGCGGGTCATGAACACTCTGGATGAGTACGGAATCGGCTACACGTTCTCGACGGACGCCCCATCCCTGCAGGGGACATCGCTCGCAGAGGAGCTGCTCATGCTGCTCGATGCGGGCGCGGCGACTCCGGACCAGATCCTCCGGGCGCTTGCTGTTGCTGAGAAGGCGAGCTTCCTTCCCCCAGAGCGCCCCTGAGCAACGCTGCGGCCCTACTGGCAGCGAAACCCCCGATTTACCCCTCGTTTCGCCATCTGTCGGGCTTGTACAGAGCTGCAGCGGTGTCATATCCTGTGCGCCTTGGGGCCGCATAACCGGCACCGGCGAGGAGCTCCGCAATGAGCCCCTGCTGCCGCCAAGGCCTGGCCATCGCACTTCAGCCCGTGGCCGGGCAGCTCGGGTATCCGCCTGGAGAACGGCGCGGGCCCTGGGACCGCTTTTCTGAGGTACTACACCATGGGTTTCGACAACATTCTCGGCAATCTTTGGACCAGCAAATCGCCCCTCGACGAGCGTGCGCTCGCCCACCGCCACACGAAGGTAGTGGCCACGCTCGGCCCCTCGTCGCGCGACCCGGAGAAGATACGGGCGCTCATCAAGGCTGGAGTGAACGTCTTCAGGCTCAACTTCTCGCACGGCAGCCACGAGGAACACTTGGCAAACCTCAAGAACATCCGGTCAGTCTCGGCAGAGATGGGCGCATGGGTCGCCATTCTGCAGGACCTCTCTGGCCCGAAGATCCGCATCTCTAATGTGGAGGGCGACTTCTGCCCGATCTCAGACGGCCAGCCGATTGAGCTGCGTTGTGCTGATGGAAGCCTCTCTAACGCCAAGCGAATCTACGTTGAGACCGTGAACCCGATAACGAGCCTCAAGCCGGGCCACCAGATCCTGCTCGCCGACGGGCTGCTTGAGCTCTGCGCTGAGGAGATCCATAGCGATCATGTGGCGTGCCGAGTGGTCAAGGGCGGCCGGATCCGCTCCCGCGTAGGGATCGCGTTTCCCGACAGCGACGTCAACCTGCCGGCCACGACCAAGAAAGACCTCACAGACCTCGACTGGGGGATCCAGAACGGGGTGGATTACGTGGCGATCTCATTCGTCCGGTCAGCGGAGGACGTGCTTAAGCTTCGCTCAATCATCAACGAGAGGGGCTCCTCAGCCGCAATTATCTCGAAGATTGAGCGGCGGACCGCCCTCGAGAACATTGAGGAGATCATTGAGGCATCAGACGGGCTCATGGTGGCCCGTGGCGATCTCGGCCTTGAGGTTGCGCTTGAGCAGCTTCCGATGCTTCAGCGCAGGCTGATTGAGGAGGCCAACTACCGCGGGATACCGGTCATCGTCGCGACGCAGATGATGCACTCGATGATCACGTCCGTGCGCCCCACTCGCGCAGAGGTTTCAGACATAGCGGCGGCAGTCATGAGCGGGGCTGACGCGGTCATGCTCTCGGACGAGACAGCCATCGGGGAGCATCCAGTTCAATGTGTTGAGTACATCAGCCGAATCGCTGTCGCTGCGGAGCAAACCTTCGCCTTTGAGGAGTACAAGCTGAGGCTCAGGAACTCAGACACCTACACCGTTCCGGACGCGATCGCCTACGCTGCCTGCGCAGCTGCCAACAAGACCTCGGCACAGGCGATTATCGCCTGCACTGAAACCGGCACGTCCGCGCGCCTCGCCGCGAAGTACCGCCCACAGCAGCCCCTGTACGGCCTTTCTCGCAAAGAGTCTGCCTTGCGCAAGATGGCGCTCTACTGGGGAGTTCACCCGATCTCCTTCCCCTCTGGCGAAACGCACCGGGACGAGATCGACAGCGCGCTCAAGACGGTGCAGGATCTTGAGCGCCTCCCCAACAACTCGCGTGCCGTCATCACCGGCGGGCTTCACACTCGGGTTCCCGGCTCAACCTCGGTGCTCGAGGTGCGCGAGATGAACTTTAAGTAAGCCGAACAGCCATGACGACACCTGACCTCCTTACAGAAGCCGAAGCAACCTCCCTGGCAGGCGTGTCTGCGCGAACGCTGCGGCGATTTCAGGAGTCCGGCTACCTCGAGGTGAGCTCAGCTGCGGACGGCTCCACGCGCTACCGGCGGGACCAGATCGTTGAGATCTTCGGCGCAGCCGAGGCGCTCGGAACGTCCCCTGCGCGGCAGGACGAGTCGGCCTGGCGGAGGATGGGCGCAGCCACTAGCGATGAGCGCGCGGCACCGCCGCCAGCAGGCGATGGGCAGGCGCCGAGCGCTGCTGATGAAGACGAGGAGCCGGCGAGCAGCCGCGAGGCTGCAAGACTCCGCAACGTGGTTGCGCTTCAGGAGCGGATCCTTGACATGAAAGAGTCCGAGATTGCCGACCTTCGGTCGCAGCGCGACTGGCTAAAGGCGCGGGTAGAGAGGCTTGAGGAGAAGGGCGAGCGCGACCAGATCCTGCTGCTCTCGGAGACGCAGACGATCCGAAAGCTTGTCGCATACCAGGAGAGCCGGCGCTCCCCATTCCAGAACATCCTTGAGTGGCTCGGTATCGCGCGCCAGCCCGAGGTGCGGGCCCTCTCGGCCCCCGACGACTACGAGGACACCGTAGAGGTGAAGCCTGCAGCCAACAGCTAGGGGCTACTCCTTCGGCAAGGGGGCGGCGCCATCCTCAAGCTTGACGGCGACTCGCCTGTTGGCCGCATACGCCCACTCCTCCTGCTCGGTGAAGAGCGGCCGAGACTCGCCGAAGCTGACTGTGGTGAGCAGGTCACCGGAAACGCCTTGCTTTATAAGCTCCTTCTTGACCGCTGCGGCGCGATCAAGGCCAAGCTTCTGGTTGTATGCGTCAGTGCCCCGGCTATCGGTGTTGCCCTCGAGCACTACGCGCACAGGGGCGTCACGCTTAATGAGGGCCGCAACCTCCTGGGCCTTCTCCCTCCCCTGCTTGTTGAGTGTGCGCTTGTCGAAGTCAAAGTTCACGTCAGGAAAGTATACTACCTTGCCAGGAAGCGCCGGCGATTCGCCCTCGTCCATCGGGGCGTTGTAGTCGAACGGCGAGAGCTTGTGACAGTCCGGGACTCCGTCATCATTCGTGAAGCACGACGGCGAGCGGAAGTCGTACGGCTCGCGGTAGCCCATGATGCTCTTGGTCTCTGGCGAGGAGCCGGCGAAGTAGCTCAAGGGGCGGAAGATGAGCTCACGGAGCGCCCAGCCCACAGGGTGGACCACGTAGGCCAAGACTCGCAGGGGATGCGACTCCGACTCACGATAGCGCGGCGAGGTGTGGTAGGTAGCGAAGGCGTCCTCGTCGTTGTCGGGGTCGGGCAGCACGTCTTGGGCGACCGATGCGGTCACCCCCAGCACAACGCCACACGTGATCGAGAGGAGAAGAGCTGATGCCTTATGCATTCTCATGAGAGCCTCTAAGAGCTAGTGGTACTGCAGTTTCACAGCCAATCATCGGAGCAACAGCTTGGGGAAAGCATACGAAGGCTAAGATGCGCCCTTGCTAACCCGGCACCGAAAAAGAGGCCCCTTCTACGGCCAGGGAGGGGGGAACAACCTCATCAAAGCACCCCTGCTAACACGCCGTAGGGACTGGGGTCCCACAATCGCGGCGGTTGTTTGGCGAGGTTGTATTGAAAACTTTGCGTCATAAAAACCCGAAATATCAAGGCTTCCCAGTTTTATGCCGTTTCACCCTGTGTAGGGCTTTAGGGAGGGATAGTCGGCTATTCGGTGCCGGCCCCCGCAAGCTCGGATTTATAGAACGGGGGTATACTTCATGCTCCACTCTCGAGTAGAGAACCGTGCGATCCTCGCTCCCCTGCTGCTTTCGCTTGCGGCCGTCGCCACCTACGCGATGAGCGGGGTGGCTCAGCTTTCGGCGGGCTCAATGGTGGCCGAGCTCCTGCTCTTCCTCGCCGCCCTAGCGTTTAGCGTGCGGGGCTCCGTCGTTGCCGTCTGCATCGGCGTGCTCCCTCTCCTGGCTGACGGACATGGGTTCGCCTTCGGCAGCAGGCTGGCGATCTTGATTGTGGCCCTCGGGCTCTCCCAGCGATACCTGCGGATGGTCCCCGGATACGTCACCGCTCTGATCACATGGCTAGCGCTGGTGTCACCGGCATGGAGCGCCATTAATGCCCTAAGCGGGGAGGGCATCCCG
>JAFMJG010000081.1 GCA_017853605.1 bacterium | reverse complement strand
GATGGAGGTGGACGAGGCAACGGCGGAAGCTGAGATCGCTGGGTGCAAGCGCGACCTGGAGGCTATCTGTGGTGTGCCGTGCCGGCATTTCTGCTATCCGTACGGGTCGTACGATGCGCGCCACGCGGCGAGCGCCAAGCGCGCCGGATTTGAGAGTGCAACAACCACGGTGGAGCGCGCTGCAGAGCATGGCGACTCAGCTCTTGAGCTGCCCCGTTTCGGGGTGCTGAAGGGCACTACCCTTTTTCGTTTTTTTCGGATGATCCGATCATGACCGAGCGCCCGATCACCGTGGCGGTCTTAAACCGCAATTTTGCCCGCAGTGCCGGCGGGGCCGAGAGCTACTCAGTGTCGCTTGTCGAGGGGCTTGTGAGCCGCACGCTGCCCTCTGGCGAGCCCGAATTTGACGTGCACGTGTTTGCCCAGACAGTTGGCAATCGCCTCCCAAGGGTCACGTACCACACGGTCCCCGGATGGTTCAGGAAGCCGCGCTGGATAAACCAGCTGTGGTACGCGCTCTACACGTGGTGGAAGAACCGCAGTGGGTACGACGTCGTGCATTCGCACGAGAACACCTGGCACGGGGACATCCAGACTGTGCATGTGCGCCCCGTGCGGTTTCACCTCTTTGAGGGCCGAACTGGCGTGCGGCGGGCGCTGCGCTGGCTCAAGATCATGAGCAGCCCCCGCCTCCTTTTCTACGTGGGGGTGGAGTCGGCCCGGCACGCACCTCGTCCCGGACGGGTTGTTGTTGCGGTGTCAGAGGCGATGCGCGAGCAGACCGTCGCCGCATTTCCAGGCTGCGGGCCGGAGGTGCCGATCATTCATCCGGGAGTCTCGGAGCCCAATATCGCCCTCTCACAGGAGAGCGCTCGCAAGCAGCTCGGGCTGCCCCAGGGGGCTAGGGTTGCGCTCTTTGTCGGCAATGACTACGCCCGCAAGGGCCTCCGGGCCCTGCTTGAGGCGCTGCGCGCGCTAGCGAGCCCTGAGGTGCTGCAGCCAGGGGGTGGCCAGGCCCCGTTGCATCTCGCAATTGTCGGCGACACTTCCCAGCTGCCGCGGTTCCGGCAGCAGGCTGACGAGCTGGGGATCAGCGAGAGGGTGCACTTCCTCGGAAAGGTCCAAGAGATGGCGCTCGCGTACCGGAGCGCAGATATCTTGGTGCATCCGACCCTTGCTGACAGCTTTGCGATGGTGGTCCTGGAGGCGATGAGCTACGGGCTTCCGGCGGTTGTAAGCAGCAGCAAGCACTGCGGCATAAGCGCGCTGCTGCGCCACGGCGAGAATGCCGTGATTATTGACGACCCGCATGACGCCCAGGCGCTCGCCCGAGAGATCTCCCGCGTTCTGGGCACGCCGCACCTCTGTGCGCAGCTCAGCAAGGGGGGACGGGAGTTTGCATCCAGCCACGACTGGTCGCACGCGGTGGGTGCCTATGCCGCGCTCCTCAGGCGGGCGGCGGCCCTCGGCGCACCGTAAGGGAGGCTGGTGGCCGCGTTAAGCCACCGAGAGGTACTTCAGCGCTAGGTAGTCATCGATGCCGTACTTGCTCCCTTCACGGCCGAAACCTGACTGCTTAATGCCGCCGAATGGGGCCTGAACCGCGGAGATCGCAGTGTCGTTGATTCCGACCATGCCAAAATCAAGCTGCTCGGCGAGGCTCAGGGCGCGCGAGAGGTCCCGGGAGTACAGATAGGCGGCGAGGCCGTAGGACGTGTCATTGGAGAGCGACACCGCCTCGGCGTCGCTCCTGAAGGGCGTGACAGTAGAGACGGGCCCGAAGATCTCCTCGCGCCATATGTCCATGGAGCTCGTTACGCCGGACAGCACCGTGGGGGTGATGAAGCGCGATGGCGCTGCCGGCGCGGCCCCGCCAGCCACCACGCGCGCGCCCTCCCGCTCGGCCGAAGCGATGAGGCGCGCCACCTTGTCGCGCGCCTCGTCGTTAATGAGTGGCCCAACGTCGGTTCCCCGCTCAAGCCCGTTGCCGACAACGAGGGAGCGGGTCTTTGCGGCGAGCATCTCAGTAAAGTGTGCCGCCACCGACTCATGGACGATAAAACGGTTGACGCAGATGCAGGTCTGCCCCGCGTTGCGATACTTGCCGAACATCGCCCCCGCCAAAGCCCTGTCAAGGTCTGCGTCCTCAAGCACGATAAAGGGCGCGTTGCCGCCGAGCTCAAGCGTGAGCTTCTTGACGGTGGCGGCGGACTGCTCGATGAGGAGCTTGCCAACCTCGGTGGACCCGGTGAAGCTCACTTTCCTCACCAGGGGCGAAGACATCAGCGCAGCGCCGATCATCGGCGCGTCACCGGTGATGATGTTCATAACTCCGGGGGGCAGCTTGGCTGCCTCGCACAGCTCTCCCAGCAGCAGCGCCGATAGCGGCGTCTCGGGCGCCGGCTTGGCGATGAATGTGCATCCCGCTGCGAGGGCAGCCCCCATCTTGCGCGCGAGCATCGCGACCGGAAAGTTCCACGGTGTAATGGCGGCCGCGACGCCGAGCGGCTGCTTGAGCACGAAGATTCGCTTGCCGGGGGCATCAGAGGGGATGATGTCCCCGCACACGCGCACAGCCTCTTCCGAGAACCAGTGCAGGTAGGCGGCAGCGTAGGAGACCTCGCCGAGCGACTCAGCGAGCGGCTTGCCCTGCTCCCGTGTGATGAGCTCCCCGACCTCCTCGCGCCTCGAAAGGAGCAGGTCTCCGATCGTGCGCAGCAGCGAGGCCCGCTCACGAGCGGGCAGGGCGCCCCATTGGCCAAACGCGGCGTGCGCCGCATCGATGGCGCCCAGAACGTCGGCCTGACTGAGCGCAGGCACTTCGGCGATGCGCTCATCGGTGGCGGGGTTGATGACGGGGAAGGTTGTACCGGAGCTCGAAGCTCTCCAGGCGCCGTTGATGAAGCAGAGGTTTTTTGGGGCTTTCAGCATGCAATCCTCCTCAAAAGCGGCCCGAACGGATCTCGCGTAACGATGTTTTATAAAAGCTGGATATTTCTTTATTTCTCATTTCGATCTAGATCTTACGTCGAAGCCCGGCCCAACAACATTTTACGGTGCAGGCGGGACGACGTTTTTTGATTGTTTCTGGGTTCTTAGCCCCAATCTGTTGAGCAGAAGTTTGCCTCAATCGTTGTCCCCTCGGCGCCTGAGATCGTGGGCCCAAGCTTCACCTTATTTACGTTGTAGGCATAGCTAGTTTCTGTCGCTTCCACGCCTGGGAGCTCCAGCGCTGGTGACTTCCTCGAATCAGCTTCATCCATGGTAACAAAAATCAGATTGGCAATCGTAGGAGTGAGTGCCCTAGCCCTCGCTCTGGCAGCTGTCGCCGTGCAGCAGGCAACCGCGCCCGCTCCGGCGAACGCCCAGGACAGCGCGGCACAGTATCCGTTGCTTGGGGTGCGCGCCGGCGTATATAACGACGGGCAAGCCGCGCTCTGGGATCTCAACATCACGGATCACTTCCGCTACTTCGGGCCGCCAGCGCGGTTGCGCGGGTACAGCCCCGAGCAGCCGATCCACTTCAGCCACGTCATTCACGTTCAGCAGAACAAGATGGAGTGCCAGTATTGCCACTGGTCTGTGAGCAAGGCCTCGTATGCGGCGATCCCAGAGGAGGAGACCTGCATGGGGTGCCACGGGGCACTGGTGCAGGGAAAGAGCGAGCGCGGCAAGAAAGACATACAGTACCTCAAGGACATGTACGCCAAGAACCAGCCTATCCCGTGGCAGAAGGTTCACGTCATGCCGGACTACCTCAAGTTCAACCACAAGCGCCACGTCAAGGCCGGCGTAACCTGCCAGGAGTGCCACGGGCAAATTCCGGAGATGGAGCAGGTTGAGCGGGTCTCCTCGATGAAGATGGGCTGGTGCATCAGCTGCCATCGCCAGCGGGGCGCCAGCATCGACTGCCTCGTGTGCCACGGGCACCGGTAGAGGTGCGGGTCGGAGTTTCAGGGAAGAGATATCAAGAGATTGTAGAGGTCCAAGATGGAAGGTGAAATCGTACAGCTCAACGCCAGCCGCAAGGCCGCAGAGACGGCAGGCTTGGTCCGAATATCTCGTCGGCGGTTCCTGCAGGGGGCTGGAGCAACTGCAGCTCTCGGCGCCACGGCGTGCGCCAACCCCGCTGAACAGAAGATCCTGCCCAACGTGAAGGGAATTCCGGAGATGATCCCGGGCGTGTCGGTGTGGTACAGCTCAACCTGCACAGAGTGCTCAGCCGGCTGTGGCATTCGCGTCAGGACCCGTGAGGGCCGCGCAGTAAAAATCGAGGGCAACCCAAACAGCCCAGTCAATAAGGGCAGCTTGTGCGCCCTCGGGCAGTCCGCGCTCCAGTCGCTCTACGATCCGGACCGAATCCGGCAGCCGCTCAAGAAGGTCCGCGCAACGCCGACCGGGCCGGTGTTCGAGCCGGTCACGTGGGATGAGGTGTACGGGAAGCTCAACGACGCGATCTCAAAGTCCACGAACAAGAAGGTGATCCTCACTGGAGAGCTGCAAGGCGGGTACCAGGATCTCTGCTCCTCGCTCACGGGCCAGCTCGGCTTCCAGCAGGTCGTGTGGGATCCAACGCAGCCGGTGGCTGTCGCCAAAGCTTCAGAGCTCGTGTACGGCACATACGGGGTGCCTACATTTTCGCTCGACAAGGCCCAGGTGGTTGTTAACTTCGGCGCCGACTTCCTTGAGACCTGGGGCAGCCCATGCGGCTACGCCAGGCAGTGGGCAGACTCGCGCCGCTCCGCCAAGCCTCTGCGTTTCGTTCACATCGAGCCGCGCCTCTCCCTGACCGGCGCCAATGCCGACCTCTGGCTCAAGCCAAACCTCGGGTCTGAGGTTCGCGTTGCGCTGTTCCTGATCGGACAGATGATCGAGCGCGGCCGCACCAAGGGGCTCAGCGATGACGCCAAGAGCAAGCTCACGCAGATCACCAAGGGCGTCACTGCGACGGAGGTCGAGGCGCAGACAGGGATCCCGAAGGAGAAGCTCCTCCTTGTTGCCCAGTACCTGAGCGATGCGAAGGCATCCCTTGTGCTGGCTGGCGGCGCCGCGACAGCGACGGCAGATCCGATGCCGCTGCTGGTGCTTGCGAACATCCTGAACGTGATGCTCGGGAACGTCGGCAAGACGGTCGACATCGCGGCGATGGACAAGCCGGCCTCCTCGCCGTCGAAGGTGGCTGACCTGATTAATGACATGCAGAACGGCAAGGTTGACGTGCTCATCACTGCCGGAACGAACCCGCAGTTCTCCTTCCCAGACGCTTTCGGCTTTGAGTACGCGCTCAACCGAGTCGGCCTCAAGGGCGAGGGGACCGGCAAGCAGGCCGGCCTCGTGGTTGCCCTGGCTAGCCAGCTCGACGAGACAGCGCAGCTCGCGGACTACGTGCTGCCGATCAACACCTCGCTTGAGGACTGGGGCTACGTGATCCAGCCCTCGGGCGACATCTCTCTTATGCAGCCTTCAATGAGGGAGATCTTCGACACGAAGAGCCTCGGCGATGTGCTCCTGACGATCGCCTCCAACGCCGGCAAGCAGCTCGACGCAAGCCCGACGTTCGATGCGTACGTCAAGTCGCGGTTCCTCGCTCTTGCGTCGGCAAAGGGCGGAGACGCAAGCGACACCTTCTGGCGGTCGAGCCTCGAGAAGGGCGGGCTGTTTGCCTCAACAGGCGCGGTGGCCTCGGGCACTCCGGCCATCAGCCCGGCGGTGTTCTCGATGTCGTACGGGGTCAGCGTCAAGCCGGCGCACGATGGCGACCTGATGCTCTACCCGTATCCGTCTGTTAAGGCCTTCGACGGCCGCGCGGCGAACCGACCCTGGATGCAGGAGCTGGCGGACCCGATCACGCAGGCTGTGTGGGGCGCCTGGGCTGAGATCCACCCGGATACCGCCAAGGCGAACGGGATCGCCCAGGGCGATGAGGTTATCGTTCGCACCGACAACGGCGAGGTTCACGTTCCAGCCTACATCACTGAGCACGTTCACAAAGGGATCGTGGCGATCCCGGTTGGCCAGGGGCACTCGGCCTACGGACGCTACGCAACCAGCACCGGCCAGGGTGGCACGGTCTGCTCGCTATTTCCAAAGGCATTGGCGAAGGACGCTGACTCTCTCGTTGCTTCCGGAAGCCCGGTGACGGTCCTGCGCGGCAGCGGCTCCGGCGGCCTCGTGACCGTACAGGACTTCTCTTCCCAAGAGGGCCGTGAGCTGGCCCGAACCACGCTCATCACTGGAGCGGGCGCGGCGCACGAGCACGGCGAGGGTGGCCACGGCGGCGAGCACCATGAGCCGAAGCAGATGTACGAGCAGCGGGAGCACCCGGTCTACCAGTGGGGAATGGCTGTCGATCTCGCAGCGTGCACCGGCTGTTCGGCCTGTGTTGTAGCGTGCCAGGCAGAGAACAACATCCCCGTGGTGGGCAAGAAGATCGTCTCTCAGGGCCGTGAGATGGCGTGGCTGCGCATCGAGCGGTACTTTGACTCTATCCCGACGGAGGATGGCGGCGAAGAGCTCAAGGTCAGCTTCATGCCGATGATGTGCCAGCACTGCCAGAACGCGCCGTGCGAGCCTGTGTGCCCCGTGTATGCCACCTACCACAACGAAGAGGGAATGAACGCGATGGTGTACAACCGCTGCGTCGGAACCCGCTACTGCTCTAACAACTGCTCGTACAAGGTGCGCCGGTTCAACTGGTTCCAGTATGAGTGGCCGGAGCTCCTCTCGTGGCAGGTCAACCCAGACGTAACGCAGCGGACGGTGGGAATAATGGAGAAGTGCACCTTCTGCGTCCAGCGCATCGCGGAGGCCAAGGACATCGCCAAGGATCTCGGGCGCCTTGTTGAGGACGGGGACATCACGCCGGCATGCGTGCAGACCTGCCCAACGCAGGCCCTGACCTTCGGCGATCTCAAGGATCCGAAGAGCCGCGTCAGCAAGCTCGCCAAGCACGAGCGGGCGTACAAGGTTCTCGATCACCACCTTAATACGCAGCCGTCGGTGAGCTACCTCAACGACATCCGCTACAAGGCATAACGTTTTTAGAGATCGCTACAAGAGACCGCTCTTATGGAACATACGAACGACTCAAAGAAAGAGGCCCCGGTAACGTACGCCGAGGTCAATGACACGATCCTCAAGATGCTTGAGCCGCCGGGACGCGGCTGGTTCCTGCTGCTCTTCACCTGCCTCTTCTTCCTGGCGATCGGCGCGTCGAGCTGGTTCTACCAGATCTGGAGCGGCTTCGGGGAATCCGGCAAGAGCCACCCAATCGGGTGGGGCACGTACATCACGAACTTCGTGTTCTGGGTAGGTATCGCGCACTCAGGCACCCTGATCTCTGCGGTGCTCTACCTCTTCAGGGCAGCGTTCCGCCAGCCGATCTACCGTCTTGCCGAGGCGATGACGGTCTTTGCAGTAATGACTGCCGGGCTCTTCCCGATCATCCATCTTGGACGGCCGTGGTACGCGCTCTGGCTCATGCCGTACCCGAACCAGCGCGCGCTGTGGCCTAACTTCAGGTCTCCCCTCCTGTGGGACGTGTTCGCGGTCTCGACGTACTTTACGATCTCCGCGACGTTCTTCTTTGTGGGGCTCATCCCGGACATCGCCGCCGCGCGCGACCGCGCCACGACCAAGTTCCGCAAGGCGCTCTACGGCGTTACCTCGCTCGGATGGCGCAACAGCCACGCGCAGTGGAAGCACTACACCGCGGCGTACCTGATATTCGCCGCCTTTGCGACACCGCTCGTGGTCTCGGTTCACTCAGTCGTATCCTGGGACTTCGCGATGAGCATCGTTCCGGGCTGGCACGCCACGATCTTCCCCCCATACTTCGTGGCGGGCGCGATCTTCTCGGGCGTTGCGATGGTGGTGACGCTCATCATTCCGCTCAGGAAGGCGTTCAGCCTCGAGCGTCTCATTACGCCGTTTCACTTCGACGCCATGAGCAAGCTGATCCTCATGACCTCCGGCGTGGTAACGTACTCGTACATCACCGAGTTCTACATCGCCTGGTTCAGCAACAACGACTTCGAGCGGTTCCAGTTCTGGTTCCGGCCATTCGGTGAGTTCTGGATGGCGTTCTGGGGCATGACGTTCTGTAACTGCATATTCCCGCAGCTGCTCTGGATCAAGAAGCTTCGGACGAACATCCCGTTCCTCTTCGTGCTCTCAATCTTCATCAATATCGGGATGTGGCTTGAGCGCTTCAACATCATCTTCCAGTCGCTTACCCGCGAGTTCATACCGGCGGCTTGGGGCGGGTACAACTTCTCTTGGATTGAGGTTGGCATCACCGTCGGCGCCTTCGGGTGGTTCGGCATGTGGATGACGCTCTTCATCAAGTTCTTCCCGTCAGTGGCCATCGTAGAGATCAAGGAGATCCTGCCGCCGCCAGTGCGCAACGAGGGGCACGGGCACCACCAGATAGCGGGGAATGCAGGTCATCACTAAGAGGAACGTTGCATATGGTTGAGTCAACAAGCAGAGCGGTCGTAGGCGTGTTCACCTTCATGGACGACGCCCTCAATGCGGTGAAGGACGTGAAGGCGGCCAATTTCGATTGGCGCATGTACTCCCCGGTTCCGCGCCACGAGATCGAGGAGGTCACGTACCCGCAGAAGAGCCCAGTGAGGCTCGTGTCTTTTACCTGCGCCCTGACGGGCTGCATCTGCGGATGGGCCTTGGCTATCCTCTGTTCGCTCGACTGGCCGCTCCGGACCTCAGCCAAGAACATCGCCTCAATCCCGGCGTTCTTCGTGCCGGGCTACGAGTGGACGATCCTGTTCGGCGGCCTTGGCACGCTCGGCGCCATCTTCGCCTTCTGCAAGATCCCAAGCGTCGTGCGCACGGCCGGGTATGATCCGCGCTTCTCCCACGACAAGTTTGGCGTGGTCGTTGCCTGCTCTGGAACCCAGGTGGAGGACGTCAAGAGGCGGCTCAAGGCGGCGGGAGCCGACGAAGTGGACGTTCAGGAGAGTTTGTAGGAAGAGGTGAGGGGCTCATGAAGGCGGCTCGTATCGGAAAGATTGTTTCAGTTGCTGCGGTTGCGCTGGCTCTCGCGGAGAGCGCCGCAGCGCTTCCGTTCAACGACGACATGGTGGACGTGCAGAAGCGCACAGGCGTAATCATGCGCGAGAAGGCCCCTGGCACCGTGGCGATCGGGATGTCCGACTACTACGTAGCCTCGCGCGAGGATGCGGAGAAGCTCACAAATCCGCAGTCTGGCGACGCTAGGTCAACGGCCAACGGCAAGCGGCTGTTCACGGTCAACTGCCAGCCGTGCCACGGTGACATCAGCAAGAAGCCCTACCAGCCGGGGCCAGTGGGCGCCAAGGCGCTGCAGACGCCCCCCGATCTCACCTCCGACGTGTACAAGACGAGGACTGAGGGAAGCATCTACGCGACGATCCACTTTGGAATCCGCCTCATGCCGGGGCATGGCTGGAAGCTCTCTCCGTCAGAGCACTGGGATATCGTGAACTACGTCAAGAGTCAGCAGGGTGTAAATTAGCTAAGGGGAGCCAAGATGTCGCACGTTCATACGGTGCCGGTAAACATCGAGAAGATCGTAAACGCCGGTCCGATCGCCATTAAGACCAAAACCTACCTCAACCTTTGGGCGCTGGTATTCGTCGGGGTCACCACCTTTTGCTACAGCCTCCTGTTCGGCGATGTGGCGACGACGTGGGGCGCGTTCTACGTAAACGCGGTCTACTTCCAGGGCCTGGCGCTCGGCGGGGTAATGACCACGGTGATCATGCAGATCGTGCGCGCCAAGTGGGGCGCCCCGGTTCGCCGAATAGCGGAGGCGAACGTTGCCTACCTTCCGGTCGCGTTCTTTGCCTTCCTCACGACCTACTTTGGGCGCGAGCACATCTTCTACTGGGGGCGCCAGCCGATGCCGGGCCGCGAGTTCTGGATGCAGCCGGGCTTCGTGTACGTCCGTTTTGCGGCGCTGTTCTTCGTGTTGTACTTCCTCATGGCGAGGTTTGTCGGGCTGTCCCTGCGGGGTGACATCGGCCTGGCGCGCGAGCGCTCAAAGGACAAGGGCACGTGGGACCTGCCCATTCACCACTTTCTCTTGCGAGGCTGGAAGGGCGCTGAGCGCGAGGTCCTTCCGCTGCAGCGCAAGATGTCGTATGCCGCGCCGGTTATCGTGTTCTTCTATGCGGTGACAGTTTCGCTCTTCTCGTTTGAGATGATCATGGGACAGAACCCAACCTGGTACTCGAACCTGTTTGGCGCCTTCATCTTCGTCAGCCAGATCTACATCGGGTGGGCCGGCCTTGCGCTGATGTCGATGTACTTCTCACGCAAGAAGGAGGTGCTTGGCGAGGTCGTCACGACGCAGCAGTTCTGGGACCTCGGCAAGCTTAACTTCGGCTTCTGCATGCTGTGGGGCTACATGTTCTGGTCGCAGTTCCTGACGCAGTGGTACGGAAACCTGCCGGAGGAGACGCAGTGGCTGATCCTCCGCACCCGGGAGTTCCCGTGGAAGGGGCTGGCTTGGATCGCCTTCCCAATGTCCTTTATTATCCCCTTCATTACGCTCCTAAGCCGGGACCTAAAGAAGAATCGTGTAACCTACGCGACCGTCTGCCTGGTCCTGATGACGGGCGTATGGCTCGACCGATACCTTATTATTATGCCGGAGATGAGCCCGCACTCGATCCCGTTTAGCTTCAAGGAGATAGGCATTTTCCTAGGCTTCTTGGGGGCTTACCTGCTCTGCATCAGGAACTTCCTGAGCAAGCACCCGTGCGTGACGGTGTCCCATCCGCTAACCCACGGCAGCCGGGAGTGGTAGGGTTGAGTTGGGCACGCTAAGCGTGCTACAACCTCTCGTCCGTTCAGGGAGATTTTAACTAATTTCGGTTGGTAGTTATGGCAGTTCCAAAGAAACGAACATCCCGTTCAAAGCGAAATATGCGGCGCTCGCACCACGCGCTTAAGCCGTCCCACGCTATCATCTGCCCGAAGTGCGCTGAGCCGGTGCTTCCGCACCGCATGTGTGCTGGCTGTGGAACCTATCGCGGAAAAGAGCTCAAGGCAGCGAAGTCAGCTGCTTAAGCAGCGCTAGAGACACATCGTGACCTCCCCGACTGAGAGTCCAAAAGGTGCGCTCCCTGTAGCGGTCGACGCGATGGGGGGCGATCACGGGCCACAGGTTGTGGTGGAGGGTGCCGTTCAGGCGGCGCGCCAGGCAGGCATCCCGTCGATTCTTGTTGGTGAAGAGCAACAGCTGCGGACGCTGCTGTCCGGATACCCCGACGCCAGCCAGCTCCCAATCTCAATTCACAACGCCACGCAGGTGGTCGGCATGGACGAGAGCCCCGGCCTCGCCATCCGAGGCAAGCAGGATTCTTCAATCAGGGTCGCGTTCGAGCTGGTTGCGCGTGGCGAGGCCTCCGCAGTGGTGAGCCCCGGCAACACCGGAGCGATCATGGCGGCTGGCGTTTTCGTAGGCGGCACGCTGCCCGGCATAGCCCGGCCGGCGATCGCGTCACTCATTCCGAAGGGGCTGTCAGGAACGCCGACAGTGCTCCTCGACTCGGGCGCAAACTCGGGGTGCCAGGCGTTTCAGCTTGTGCAGTTCGCCCTGATGGGGCACCACTACGCGATGGCGGCCCTTGGGGTCCCCAAGCCGCGCATCGCGCTGCTCTCGAACGGGACTGAGCTGGCCAAGGGCAACGATATCATTCGCGCGGCCGCCATGATGCTGGCGGAGCTGGAGGGGATTAACTTCATCGGTTACGTTGAGGGGCGTGACATCGCCCGAGACGTCGTGGACGTGGTCGTCTGTGACGGCTTTGTCGGCAACATCGTCCTCAAGGCGATGGAGGGCAGCGTGGGGCTGGTGGTGGACTCTATCAAGGCGATGGTCGAGTCGAGCCCGCGCGGCAAGTTTGGCCTGTGGCTCGCGAAGCCGGTGCTCAAGAAGGTCTTCAAGGACAAGCTTGATCCCTCGGCGTACGGCGGCGCGCCGCTCCTGGGGCTCGGGCACATCGCAATCAAGTGCCACGGCTCCTCGTCGAGCCGGGCCGTGATGAACGGGATCAGGGTTGCCCAGAAGTTCGTTGACGAGTCCGTAATGCACAAGCTCAGCGCTGCCTTGAGCAGCCTGGACGTCAAGGAGGGCGCGAGCCTCGATGATGGCGCCAACGGCTGGTCGCGCGTGTTTGAGAAAAAGGCCCGCGGCCGCCGAGAGGAGAGCGCAGGCAGGGGTTCAACTGGAGGAAGCCATGAGTGAGACGAAGAGAAGGGTAGCGCTGGTGACCGGGGCATCGCGCGGAATTGGGCGCTCGATAGCCGTGGGGCTGGCAAAGCACGGGGCGTTCGTGATTGTGAACTACTCGTCGTCTCCTGACGCCGCAAAGGAGACCCTTTCGGCCATTCGCGAGGCTGGCGGCGACGGCGAGCTGATGCAGTTTCCGGTGCAGGACAGCGCCGCAGTAGAGAAGGCCTTCGACGAGATCAAGGCGAAGCACGGACAGCTCGACATCCTCGTCAACAACGCCGGCATCTCGCGGGATGGGCTCCTGCTGCGCATGAAGGACGAGGACTGGACGCAGACGCTGTCGGTCAACCTGCAGGGGGCCTTCTTCTGCGGGCGCGCTGCCGCGAAGCTGATGCTCAAGTCGAGGTGGGGCAGGATCATCAACATAAGCTCCGTTGTGGGCGAGATGGGCAACGCCGGACAGGTGCCGTACGTTTCGTCAAAGGCGGGACTGATCGGAATGACAAAAGCGATGGCGAAGGAGCTCGCCTCGCGCAACATCACGGTCAACGCTGTTGCGCCGGGCTTCATCGAGACCGACATGACGAGCGCCCTTGACGAGAAGGTGCGCGCGGAACACATGAAGGCGATCCCGCTTGGCCGCTACGGCCAGGCCGAGGAGGTCGCGCAGCTCGTGGCGTTCCTCGCTTCTGACAGCGCTGCCTACATCACCGGGCAGACGGTCGGAATCAACGGCGGCATGTACATGTAGCTCCCCCTACGCCTGGGGGCGAGCTCTCCCAGTTGCATGAGGATCGGGGTTGCGGGGGGCCGTGGCCCGAAGAAACACGTAGAGCGCCCTGTGCTGGCGGGCCAGCACCGCCTCGGCCGGCGGATTGTTGGCGTCTCCGGAGGATCGCACGCGGTCCCTGCTTATCTTGAGGCACTCAACTGCAAGCGCGTGCGCGGGGGCGGTGAGCGGCGCGGTGCGCCCTCGGGCAACCTTGCTAAAGACCGCCGAGAAGTATGGCGGCCCCGCCCTGAAGAAGGTGTTGGAGCAATCTTGGCGGGCTGGATCCCATGAGGAGGTGGTCTGGTTCCACATCCACCTAAGGCCGTGTGCGCCGAGCTGGGCGCGCAAAGGCTCACAGGGTTCCCTGTCAGGCTGCGCGTCAGGAGAAATGACCCCGTTCTCGCGGAGGTACCCCCTGATAAAGGCTATTGGGGGGTTGATGGGAAGCGCAGGAACTGCAGTCGGGGATCCCCCCCCAGAAGCCGCAGCGCCTCGGTCTTGGCTCAGGGGTTCGGCGGGAGAGCCGGGCACCTCGCGCGAGTGGTAGCGCGGAAAGGCCTCAATTCGTCGCACTGCCAGCCAGAGCTCCTTAATCGCCTTGATCACCCCGGCCTGCAGCTCGCTCTCGCTTGCGGCCTCAAGCTCGGCAGGAGAGAAGAGCTCGCGCCGGTCTCCCCGGATAAAGGCCTTCTCAGCTGCCGCAAGGTTGCCGCGCTGCTCGTCTCCCAGGGGGAGCCTCTTGGCTTTTGTTATGAGGCTCTCTAGCGCATCCCCTGCCTCTCGCGGAGAGGCGCCTGCCGGCAGGTTCAGGGCTTCGCGCGCCTCTAGGATCGGGAAACGAAGGGGATTGTACCGGTGCCCCTGGTCGATTGGATTGTGGCGGTCGTGTGATCGCATGCTTCAGCGGCCTCTCTCGGGATATCGAGATGGGGTATGGCTGTGAAACCTCCGCTGGTAGCCCGGTTTTTCTTGAAATCAGGGGGTGCAACCGCCCGTTTTTGGAATGACGACAGTTTAAAACGGATAGAGACTCAAAGCGCAAATACGGCAGCCTTAGGCAAAAAACGGGGCTAAGTAGCGATTATTACGGGATACCGAAGAGGTTAGGGCTCAACCTCTTGACTATTGGTGGGCACTCTAATTAGATCGGGGACGATTCGACGTTCGGAGTTAAAGACCCTCTTAAAGAGGCTCTTCTGAGGTCGGTGGCGTTGGCGAGCGATTCGCTAACGACGTCGTCCCCAAAGGAGCGAAAGGGAGGGGGGTCTTCCCCGGTCCCCCCACAGGGGTCGTGGTCGTTAGAGGGTGCTATCTTCGCCCGGAACAGGACGGAGTCGATTCGACTTACAAATAGTAAACCAATTAGGAGATCGGTTTCATGGCTACACCCGAGGAGATTGCAGAGCGCGTTAAGGCTATCATCGTTGACCAGCTTGGCGTGAACCTTGAGGAGGTCACCCCTCAGGCGTCGTTCATCGAGGATCTTGGAGCTGACTCCCTCGACATCGTTGAGCTCATCATGGCTCTCGAAGAGGAGTACGAGATGGAGATTCCGGACGAGGATGCCGAGAAGATTCAGACGGTAGAGGACGTCACCAAGTACATCCAGGCTAAGAAGAAGTAATTAGCCGCGGCATTCACATTAGCGCTCTCAAAAAAGCGCTAATTTGGTATGCTTCAAGGGACCCTACGGGGTCCC
>JAFMJG010000080.1 GCA_017853605.1 bacterium | reverse complement strand
CCGGCCGCCCCGGCCCGCATCCGGGCGGCAGGCCGCGCGCTGGGGGCAGCCTAGCGCCCGCTACGGCCCTAGCCAAAAAAAAGGCCGGCCCCCCAAGAATTGGGAGCCGGCCTCCTGCGGTGCCCCGCAGCTGGCCCGCGAAACGGGCTTCTTCGCCTACTCAGCCTGCTTGCGCAAGAAGGTCGGGATCTCGAACTTCTCCTCATCCTCAGAAGAGGAGAGCACCGAAAGCTTCTTAAGCTTGATAACCTCTGACGCGCCAGCAGGCTGCTGCTTGCGGGCAAAGGCGGGGATATCCAGGCCCGATGTTGACAGCGCCGAAGTCACTGCCGTCGCTGTCGTGCTGCTGACAACCGTCTCGCTCGTAAGAGCCTTCTCGTCGCCAAAGCCGGTTGCGATAACCGTGACCCGCACCTTGTCGTCGAGATTCGGGTCGATAACCATACCCCAGATAATGTTCGCGTCCTCCGCTGCCTCAGAGTGAATGAGCTCAGCCGCCTCGTTGACCTCCTGAAGGGTCACGTCAGGGGAAGCCGTGACGTTAATCAGGACGCCGCGGGCGCCGTGAATAGAGATATCCTCGAGGAGCGGGCTTGAGATCGCCTTCTCGGCTGCCTCGATCGCCCGGTTGTCTCCGCTCGACTCGCCGGTGCCCATCATCGCCATGCCCATCTCGGACATGACCGCGCGGACGTCGGCAAAGTCAACGTTAACAAGGCCCTCGCAGATGATCAGGTCGCTGATCCCCTTGACCGCCTGGTACAGCACATCATCAGCCTTGCGGAAGGTGTCGAGCAGCGAAGTGTTGCGCCCGGCAATTGAGAGCAGCCTCTGGTTGGGAATTGTTATAAGCGTATCCGCGTGCTTGCGCAGCTCCTCGATGCCCCGATCGGCATTGCGCATCCGGCGCTTTCCCTCGAAGAGGAACGGCTTGGTGACCACTCCCACCGTGAGGCATCCCATGCTCTTGGCAACTTCTGCCACAACAGAGGCCCCGAACGTGCCAGTTCCGCCGCCCATGCCCGCTGTAATGAACACCATGTCGGCGCCCTCAAGAGCCTTGCGGATGGTTTCAACGCTCTCGCGAGCCGCCGCCCGGCCCACGTCCGGATCTGCGCCCGCCCCGAGGCCCTTCGTGATGTCATCGCCGAGGCGAATCTTGTTGGTCGGGAGGGCAGAAGCGAGCGCCTGCGCGTCGGTGTTTGCCGCGAAGAACTCAACTCCATTGAGCCCGCTGCGGATCATGTTGTTGACGGCGTTTAATCCGCCGCCGCCAATGCCGAACACCTTAATGTTTGCGTTGTTCGCCTGAAGCTTCTGACTTACATCGTCCATGCTCTTCCCCCTCGCACTTTCTTTCGGAAAATCAAAATTGATCTGTTTCCAATCCGACACAAAAATTCTCTCCGGAACCCTGCGCTCGTGCGCTGCACGCTCGCACCGACCTGATCCCTGGGAGACCCCTGCTCCGCCCTCTGACTGGCGTGCCGGATTTGGGCCGCCCCATTATTCCCCTTTGGTGCCAAAAGTAAAGAGAGACAAAAGGTGTTTTCCCCTCTGCTCACTCCTTTCGGGCGAAGCGCCAAACCACCGTAAGTTGCGCCCCCCAATCCTACCGGGGAACCATCCGGAGGACCACAAACCTATGCAACAAACCGCGACTAAAAATGCTCGGTAAACCAGCCAACTACCCGCCCCATCGCGCGTCCAACCCGGCCCGGCCGAGAAGAGGCCCTTGGCCCCTCGCCAGCAGACGCCCCGTGCAGAACGAGCCCGACGGCAGCCGCGTGCTCCGGGCCCTTGACCAGATCAACCAGACCTGCAACGCCTAACGGCTCCCCACGCCGAACCGGGAGGTTAAATACCTGCTCAGCCACCTGCGTTAAGCCGGGAAGGTTAGCCGTCCCGCCTGTAATAACGATCCCACTCGTAAGGGCATCTTCACACCCCGCCCTCACCAGCTCACGCTGGATAAGCCCGAAAACCTCCGACACCCTAGGCTCTATGATGTCCGCAAGAACGGATTTTGAGAGCACCCGGGCCGTCCGGCCGCCAACCGATGGCACCTCGAGGGTCTCGCTCCTGCCGACCACCGACGCTTGAGCTGTGCCGTACTCGCACTTGATCCGCTCAGCCGCCGCGAGCGGGGTCCTAAGCCCCGCCGCAATGTCATTGGTGATGTGGTTGCCCCCAACAGCCAGAACGGAGGTAAACTTAATCGCCCCGTTGTGGTAGACCGCGATGCTGGTGGTCCCGCCGCCGATGTCCAGCAGGCATGCCCCGAGCTCCTGCTCCTCCTGTGAGAGCGCTGCCCTGCCTGAAGCGAGCGGCGCCGCGACGATATCCTGTACAGTAAGCCCGCACCGATTGGCGCACTTTACGAGATTCTGCGCACTGGCGATTGCGCCGGTAACGATGTGCACCCTCGCCTCAAGCCGGACTCCGGAGATGCCGATCGGATCCTTGACCCCATCTTGCTCATCGATCACAAACTCTTGGGGTATGACGTGCAGGATCTCCCGGTCCAGGGGCACCGCAACAGCTTTTGCCGCCTCGATCACGCGCTCTATGTCGACACTCGAGACCTCCTTGCCTTTGATCCCAACGATGCCGTCGCTGTTCTGCGACCTAAGATGGCTGCCCGAGATCGTGGCAAATACGTTGTGGATCTCGCACCCGGCCATCGTCTCGGCGTGAGCGATCGCCTTCCCTATGGCGCTGACCGTGCTCTCGATGTTGACCACAACCCCCTTTCGCAATCCGCGAGAGGGGCTCGATCCGACCCCGATTACATCGAGGCGCCCATCGCCCTTGCGCTCCCCCACCACCACCTTGATTGTGGAGGTGCCTATATCGAGTCCGGCGATCAGTGAAGATGGATTTGGCATGGCTCTTCTGAAAACGAAAACGACAGGTTAACCCGGCAGAGACTAAACGCAGTTTGAGCTCGCTGCAAGGTGTTTTAAGTTACCTAAAGTAACTGGGAATTGCAACGCTCACGCCGTGCAGGCTAGCCAGCGCGCTCTGCTTTCTTGGGCCCCGCGCCAACAACACCTTCCTGGCCCAGGCTTTCAGAGCGGAACTTTACCACCCCAACCCGGGCAAATGCGAGATCGACTCGCGCTACGTCGCCCAGCCTGTCCTTGAGCTTGCCAAGCAACGCAACCAACCGCTCTCCCTGCTCCGTTAGGGGGAGCGGCGCATCAGGAGACGCCGTAAACACAACGGGAAACGGAACGCCGGCAAAAACAACGGAAAAATCGCCCCGGTCCTCAAAGCGCAGCGAGCGAGCGCTGCGCCCCACCGTCGCCTCAAGGGTGGCGATAGAGCTCGCCGCGAGGGCCAGCTGGGAGCGAACAAGGTCGGGCGAGTGCGCCCGAGACGCCAGCCCCTGGATGGCCACCAAGTTCTGCACCGCCTCTGCATCCAAGCCGTGAAGAGGCCCTCCAGAGGGCATAATAAACGCCCCGTCCCCATCAATTATCCATGGCTCGTTGTCCACCATCGCCACGAACTTAGGGGACCGCTCCTTGATCGAGACAACAAAGCACCCCCATCTGGGGATCCCACTCCAGGAGCAGCTATCGATAGAGACCGCACTCACCCAAGGGCTCTCAGCGATCTTCGACTGGATATCTGTCCCGTTGACATGCCACCACAGGACTGAGCGGTCGAACGGCAGGTACCTCTCCACCTCACTGGCCGGGAGAACCTTCAGGCCCTCGATTCGGATCTCCTTATTGCTGAGAAGCTCGCTCGTCTGGCTTCGGGTGGACGCTACTATCCGGCCAAAAAAAGCCGGATTATCCATGTACTCAAGGAGCAACACGCTGGCAGCTATGAGGGAGGTGTACAGCAGGCGCATGACCCCACTATAGCGCGCCCTCCAGCGCGCGCCGAGAGGGAAAATAAAACGGCATCCACACCCTCTACGAGCACAGCCCAGCCCGACCCAGTCCCGCCCAGGCTACACCCAGATCTTGACCTCCGGCTCAAGCGTAATACCGCTGCGCGCCTTCACCCGCTCAATGCACATCGCTATCAGCGCGGCGACGTCGGCTGCCGATGCCTCCTTGTTGGGATTTACGATCCAGTTCGCATGCAGCTCTGACACGACCGCCCCCCCGATCCGGGCTCCCTTAAGGCCCGCCTCCTCTATAACCCTGCCAGCGGGCAGGTCCGGGCTTGGGTTCTTGAACACTGAGCCTGCGGATGGGAGCGCAAGCGGCTGCCGGGCACGCCGCTCAGCGAGGCAGGCTGCGCACAGCTCGGCGATGGAAGCACGGTCACCCTCGCAAAGCTGCAGCACAGCTGATGTCACCGTGACACCCGCCGGAAGCCCAGAGGAGCGGTAGCGCCACGGCAGATCCCTGTGCGTCCAGACCTTCACCGCGCCATCGGGCATCACCCCTGTCACCTCGACAACCCGCTCGCCGATCTCAGCCCCGTGCGCTCCCGCATTCATAAACAGCGCGCCACCGAATGTGGCGGGGATGCCGGCAGCAAACTCAAGCCCCGACAGCCCTTCGTCTGAAACCCTGCGCGCAACGTTCATCAGTGAGGCAGCGCCCCCGACCCGGAGCGCCCCGCCCCCGAGCGGCTCGACCCCCCGGAAACCCGCGCCCAGGCGGATCACCCACGCGTCAAGTCCAGCGTCTGCGATTAAGAGGTTGCTGCCGTTGCCGATGTTCCGTACCGGCTGCTGCGCGGACCAGAGAAGGCTCCGCACGGCAGCGAGCTCCTGCGCATCATCAACCGTCACAACCGCCCGAATCGGCCCCCCGATCCCGAAGGTTGTTGCCGTTGAGCCCTTGAGGCCCTCCCTGAGCCGCCCCTTGACCAGCGCCCGAGCCTCATCGATCAGCCCGACATCGAGGGCGCAAAAGGAATCTCTCGCTGCCTCTGCTCCCATACCGTGGCGCTCAAACCCACTATCCGTTGTGCACTAGCCGCAGCGACTCATTCGGGCTCGCCAGGGCCTCCAGGAAGCGCTCGGGCATGGAGCCGACAGATCCAGCGCCGAGACAGACGAGCAGGTCGCCCTCCTTCAGGCCCGGCGCGAGGTGCTGCGGCGCGTCATCTATCGAGGCCACAAACTGCACGCTCTCGTGGCTGAGGGACCGGCTGAGGGTCTCGCCCGAAACGCCATCGATCGGCACCTCGCCGGCGCCATAAATCTCCGTGAGCACCACGTGGTCGGCATCCTTAAAGCTCGTCAGGTACTCCTGCCAACACAGCTTCGTGCGTGAGTACCGGTGGGGCTGGAACAGCACAACGATGCGGCTCGCCGACTCGCCAAAACACTCGCGTGCCGCACGCAGAGTGGCGCGAATCTCTGTAGGGTGGTGCCCGTAGTCGCTCATTACCGTGACCCCTGCAGCCTCTCCAACAACCTCAAGCCGCCGCTTTACCCCGCCGAACGACGCGAGGGCCTCGCGAATCACCTCAATTGAGATGCCGAACTCTAGCCCCACACCGATAGCCGCAAGGCAGTTCTGGACGAGGTGCCGGCCGAGCATCGGCAGCACAAACTCCCCGAGATGTGCGCCCCGGTACACAACAGCGAACCTCATGCCGCTGCGGTCTCCCCGGATGTTGACAGCGGTCAGGTCGGCATCCGCGCTAAACCCGTAGGTGAGCACGCGCCTCTTGCACTCGGTGGCGATCTGCCGCACGGTCGGGTCGTCGATGCAGAGGATCGCCAGCCCGTAGAAGGGCACCGACTCGACGAAGCGCCGGAACGAGTCCTCAAGGTCCTGTCGGGAGCGGTACGCGTTCATGTGCTCGTCATCAACGTTTGTCACGACTGCCACGGTGGGCTTTAGCAGCAGAAAGCTCCTGTCGCTCTCGTCCGTCTCGGCAACGAGATAGTCTCCCTTGCCGAGCCTTCCCCCGGTGCCGAGCGACTTTACCTGCCCCCCAATCACAACGGTCGGGTCGAGCCTAGCCGCGTCGAGGATCACTCCACACATGCTCGTGGTGGTTGTCTTGCCGTGCGAGCCCGCAACGCCAACTCCATACTTGAGGCGCATCAGCTCGGCGAGAACCTCCGCGCGCCTTACGACCGGAATATTTCGGCGCTTCGCCTCGCGCATCTCGGGATTGGCTGACAGGACAGCCGATGAGTACACCACCAGCGAAGCCGACGGCGGAACGTGCGACGCCGCGTGGCCGATAAACACCTTGGCGCCCAACTTTTCGAGCCGGCGCGATATCTCTGTTGACTTAAGGTCCGAGCCCGACACCTGAAAGCCTGAGGTCAAGAGGATCTCCGCCAAGCCGGACATCCCCGAGCCGCCTATGCCGATGAAGTGAAAGTGGAGCCGCGGATTGTACATTTTAAGAGACCCTTTGCGCCTCGAACAGCGACCATCGCTCCGCCAAGGCAGCAAGAGCCCCTATGAGGTACCACAAGCGCCGGCTTCGTGAAACGCCGGGGAGCGACATCTCTTACGGTCCAGCCGCCATGCTGGTCGCAGGTGGTCAAATCTGTTCCCTAATGGTATCCACCTCCCAAGCCTCGGCCACGCCCCCTAACGGGATAGGTGGCGAGGAACCCTCAGATCGAACCTTTCCAGGAGTTTGCCGCCATGGTTTCAGCGATGGACCTGCCGCTCGATGCCGCCCCCCATGAGCGGTACGTGTTCAAGCCCTCTTTCGGGTCAAGCCACTACTGGGCCCTCGGCGCCCTAAGCGCAGACCGCGTGGCGGGCAAGCGGGTGCTTGACATCGGGGCCGGGGGCGGCGGAATGGGCCAACGCCTCCGGGCCTTCAGCCCAAGCGCCCTCGCCGCCATAGAGGTCGACCCACAAGCTGCAGCTGCCCTCCGGGGGACGTACGACGAAGTTGCTCCCTCGCTCGATGCCTACAGTGGCCGCTCATTCGACGTGGTCCTCCTCCTTGATGTGCTCGAGCACATGGCGGACCCCTTCGAATTTCTGCACCGACTCCCCTCCGTTTTGGCCCCTGGGGCCCGCGTCCTTATCTCTGTCCCTAACGTGGCGCACTGGAGCGTTCGCTTTCCCCTGTTCTTCTTGGGGCGGTTCGAGTACCGATCCCGAGGGTTGCTCGACCGGACCCACCTTCAGTTCTTTTCTCGCCGCCGCTTCCGCGCCCTCTGCGAAGCCCTCCCAGGCTGTGGGGTGCTTGCGATGGGCGCAAGTATTGAGCCCGTTGAGCTCATCCTTCCCGCCTGGGCGACGAGAAATCCCCTCTTTGGGGCCCTTAGCCGAGTTCGCGCCGCCGTAGCCCATGCTCTGCCCGGGCTGATGGGGTACCAGCACCTGGCTGAGCTGCGCTTCGCGGGTAGCTAGCCCCTAGGGGTTCCAGAACCGCCGAAGGAGGGCGGCGAGGGCCGTCAGCACCACACTTAGCACCGCCAAAGAGGATATTGGCGCGAAGAAAAAGCCCCCCCTTCCCTCATAGCGGATATCACCGGGCAGGTTCCCAAACCAGGAATACAGCCACGAGTGCCGCTGCACCGCCGGCACAGCCAGGCCCAAAACTACTAAAACGGCGCCTAGCGCCACTAAGGCCTTGGACAGGCTCATCCCTGCCCCCTACCCGCGTTTGTTGCCTGATGCTGCCACAACCTGCCATTATTACACCTCCAAGCGAGTTTTTGAACGGTCAGTTCCGTGAGCATAGGCCTAAGCGAGATCATCGTCGTTTTTGTGGTAGCGTTGCTGCTCTTCGGCCCCGAGCAGCTGCCCGTGCTCGCCCGCAGCCTCGGCAAGGTGGCAGCGGACCTGCGCCGCACCTCCGACTCGCTCCGGCGCGAGTTCTACAACTCAGTGTACACTCCTGCCCAGGAGGTGCGCCGGGACATCTCCGCAGAGGGACGAAGCCTGCGTGCCTTGAGGGCGGAGGTGCTGTCGCCCCCGGCGGGTGCAGCCCCAGTGCCGAGTCGCCCACAGACCCCTGCGGCAGGCGCTCCCGTTAACGAGGAGGGCCCTCTAGCACCTCCAGCCCCCGTCGAGCCGGAGCCGTCATGAGCGCCCCGTCGGCCGACCCGGGCCAGTTCCGAATGGGGCTTATGGATCATCTTCGTGAGCTGCGAAGACGGCTGCTCGTCTGTCTCCTCCTCATTTTGGGCGGGGCAGTGGGGAGCTACTCTTTCTCCGCGCAGCTCTTTGAGCTTCTATGCGCCCCGTTCTACGCGGCCTTCCCGGGCAGCCCGCTGATCGGCACGGCACCCGCTGAGGCCTGGATGCTGAAGATCAAGGTCTCGATCTTTTCCGGGATCGTCGCCACCTCTCCACTGATCTTTTATCAGGCATGGCGCTTCATCTCGCCGGGGCTGTACAGGCGCGAGCAGCGCTTGGTCATCCCATTTGTGATCCTTAGCACGGCGCTCTTCTGCGCGGGGGCCCTGTTCTGTTATTCAGTGGTGCTCCCGCTCTCGTTGCATTTCTTCTACGAGGAGTTTCGCTCGATCGGGGTGACCCCCACCATTAAGCTGAGCGATCACCTTTCTATGTCAGCGACGACGATCCTGGGTTTCGGCGCCGTGTTCGAGATGCCGCTCCTGACCCTGTTTTTGGCGCGTGCCGGCATGCTCTCGCACAGGTCCCTGCTGCGCTTTTCGCGTCACGCGGTGGTGGTGATCTTTATCGTTGCGGCTGTGCTCACGCCGCCCGATGTGCTCTCGCAGCTCTTGATGGCCGGTCCCTTGGTAGTCCTGTACGCGATAAGCATCGGAGTCGCCTTTCTCGCCCACCGCCCTACGGTCGAGGACACTGCGGCCCCAATTGCGCTGGCGACAGGGCTTCCAACGGTTAACAGGTAACCTAGCGAAGAGGCTGGCGGCACCCCCGGTTCCTGCCAGTGCCTGCCTCCGAAATAGCCACCCCATGTCAAGGAGCACCCGCCATATGCCGCTTAGCTCTTGAGGGACGGGGGGCCCAAGGATGGAACACGTAGTGGTAGACAGGTCGCACGAGGGGGATACCAGCTGGGAGCGCGCCTTAGAGGCGGTGCGTTCCACGGTGCGGGTGCCGTCAGCGTTATCAACGCTCATTCGAGGCTCGTGGCGGGGGCTTCTTGGCCCCAAGGATTTCATGCGCCTTCTGGGGTTCCCAGGCTGCAATTCAGCAGTCCTTCTAAGGGCCGCGCAGCTCGGCTCGGCAAGGGAGACCCCTGAGGCGGCTGAAGTTGAGGCTGCCGTAGAAGCCCTGGGCGTGCGCGCATCAGCAGTCACGCTCGCCATAAACTTCGTTTGCCAGAGCGTGCTGGAAGCCGCACCGCCGGACCGCGTTTGGGCTCCGGTCCTGAAGGACCTCATGAGCGAGGTCGAGGTGGGATACCACTTCGGCTTGGGGGCCCAGGGCTTCAGCGCGGAGCAGGGCATGCTTGTTGGGTTCTCTCAGTGGGCTGGAATCGCGGTGCTCCTAGGGACGCACCCGCGAGAGTTTGCCGCCTGGTTTGAGGCGAAGGAGGGCAGCTGCCCACGCTCTGAGACCCTCTCCTCCTTTGGGTGCGAGGCCTACCAGGCCGGCTCCCTCGTGCTGCAGCAGCTGGGATTCGGGCCAGATGTCGCCACTGCCGCGGCGATCGCCGTTGGGGACCTTCAGGCTGGTCTCGTCGACCTTCGCCCCGAGGTCGCAACGTGGCGCGCCGCGCACCGATGGGTGTCAGCGCTCCACAGCGGCGAGAGGTATCCGCTAAGCCCGGAGGCGCAGGCAGAATTCCCACAGCTCATGCCCCCGGTCATGTGCGAGCTTGGGCGTGACGCCCTCCCGGCCCACCTCACGATGCTCTACGAGAGCGTCAACCGCGTGCGGGAAACACGCTCCGAGTGGACTTGGCATCTTCCTAAGGCGACGTACGAGGAATGCGCACGCGAGCTCGCAAAAAGCCGCACTACGCACGCCTACACAACATCGCGAGCTGCTACGGCGATCGCGCGGTAAATCTTTTTCTCGTGCACCAGCCGTTTTGTTTGACACCAGGGCGCCCTGCACTCATCATAATGGAAGACGGCATTTGTCTGGGGGCCGGCCATCGAATCCCTCCCCATGTACTTAGCTTCCCGACTGGCTGGTTCGTAGGTAGATGAAGTCGACCGAAACTGGGGCACCTATCCGGAAACGGATAGGTGCTTTTTTTTTTAGCCCCGTCCCCATGAGGTCCTGCGCCTCCGCAAAGGGGGCTAACCAACCGGCAGAAAGCACGTTTTCTCTCGCCCCCGATACAGCTAAGATGGGGCGATGCAGAGGACCAATACCTCATATTCCGTCACCGAACTCGCCAAGAGGGTGGACGGGTCTGTGCTTGGGTCTGGCGAGCTGTCGATCTCCGGCGTCTGCCCCTTTGAAGCGCCTCGCGCCGGCTCACTATCGTTCCTGCGCACGAAATCCCTTGAGAGCCTCGCTCGCCAGGGTGTAGAGCTGCCGGCGATGGCTGTGCTTGTGCCGCAAGAGCTGTTGCTGGCGGGCGCTCCAGAGACAGCGGCGGCACTGATCGCCGTCAAGGATCCCTACCGTTCATTCCTTGATCTCCTCCCCCTCTTCTTTGCCCCCAGCAGACCTCCTTCGGGCATTCACCCCACGGCGATTATTGACCCCAGCGCGTCGTTGGGCAGCCATGTGTCCATTGGCGCCTACGTTTTGGTTGGGCCCGGGGTCTCGGTCGGCGATCGCTCGGTGCTTCACTCCCACGTGCGGGTGCACGAGGGGGCGCGCATCGGCAGCGACGTTGAGCTCTTCAGCGGGGTAGTGCTGCGAAGCGGTACGCTGGTGGGTGACAGGGTGATTATACATGACAACGCCGTCATCGGCGCCGACGGGTTCGGGTACATCCCGGACCCATCAATCGGCATTCGGAAGGTTCCCCAGCTGGGCATCGTTGAGATTGAGGACGATGTTGAGATCGGGGCAAACACCTGCATCGACCGCGGCACGATCGGCTCGACGAAGATCGGCAGCGGCACCAAGATCGACAACCTCGTCCAGATAGGGCACAACACCGTCCTCGGTCGAGGCTGCTTGGTATGCGGGCAGACCGGGATTGCGGGCAGCTGCACGATCGGGGATGGGGTGATCCTTGGCGGGGCGAGCGGAGTAGCGGATCACTGCGACATCGTTTCGGGCGTGCGGCTCGGAGGCTGGTGTGGAGTTACCTCATCGATTACCGAGCCGGGAGACTACTTAGGGTTTCCCGCAGTCAAGGCAAGCGAGTTCCGCCGCCAACAGGTTAGGCTGATGCGCCTTACGCAGGACAGGGGTTCGAAGCCGCGTGGATAGCAGGGTAGGCGCTCGTCTGCAGAACTACTTCTCTCTTTTGGTGGCATCGGCTGGAGTCCTGGCCGGTGCAGCCTTGGCTGGGTGCAAGGGCAGTGCGGAGAGGGAGCAGGTGCTGCCGCCCTCAGCGCATGAGGTTCCGGTGTACTTTCCGTCCGAGGTCTCCGCTGCCATCCTCCCGTCAGCAGAGCTCTTCAACAGCAGCAGGAGACGCGCTGCCGATGGCAGGCTGATCTCCATCCAGCCACTGAGCTCGGACGGAACGCGCCCCATCTCGCGAATTAAGGATAGCAGCGCCCAGGGGGCGGCCATATGGCTTGCCTCCTCGAGCCTAGCGATCGATGCCCTGCGCTCAGAGCTCTTAGGCACCGACCGGACAGTCGATGCATGCGCGTCTATGGGCTACTCAGACCTCGGCGTGGCCGCCCGCGAGTCAGACGACTTCACAATCGAGCACTACAGGGCCACAGGCCTCTTTGAGCAGTTCATCTCGCCCTCAAGTGCCCCGGACCCGGCCCATATACCGCTGATCATCTCGGGCCTTCCGTCATCATCCACCTCTGGGCTCGCGGTCTTTACGATGACCTCGGCATCGGCCCTCAAGGTCAGGGTGGCAGCGCTCTCGCCGGAGCTGCTCGCCTCCTCCCTGTCAGCTCTTATCGGCTCCCAGGCGCGAGTCACCCGCTATTTTGCCTCTGACACCGACATGCTCCGTTGGCTCTCCGCCCAGCCCGGGGGGCAGCCTGCGCTCGCCCTCACTTCCCGCCAGCAGGTCTTGGCCCACAACAGCTCAAGCCCGCAGCAGCCGCTCGCTTTTGTGCGTGCGACCGTGCCCGAGCTCTCTCTCGACTATCCGCTGTGCCTCATTCGCGACAAGTCGATCTCTCCCTCGCTAGCCGAGGCGCTTGATGCAGCTCACCAACACCTGGCAACCCAGGGGCTCAGCGCACGTATGGCATCTATGTTCGGCTTCTCGACCAGCGCCGACCAGAAGCCTCAACCCGTTGTTCCCCTCCCGGGATCAGAGCTGAAGCTCCTTGCCCTCTGGCCGCAGGCCCGCAAGCCCTCAATAACCGCCTTCGTCATCGATACCTCATCTGAGGTCGCTGCGGGCGTTACAGCCACGATTCAGCGTGAGCTTCACCACCTCTCAGCCCGCAAGGAGCTGGCGGGAGACTCTCTTATCCTGATCGCCACCTCAACCCGTGCTGAGATCGTCTCAAAGCCGTCGGCTGAGGCCGCGCTCTTTCGGGAGGCGCTGAAGTCCCTCCGGCCCTCAGGGGCTTTTGCGCTCCGCGATGGCATCTCTATGGCGATGAATTTGGTCAACGATGCGCCAGCGAGGGAGCGTCGCGGTGCGGTGGTGGTGATCGCCAGCGGCCCGGATACGGCCAGCGCCGCCTCCCTTTCGGCGCTCCGCGCGCGCGCAAGCTCGGAGATCTCTCGGCGCGGGGTAGCGCTGTACGTCGTGGGCCTGCTCCAGCCGGATCCGGAACACAACAACGGCTACATCAACGATCTCCGATACCTCGCCGCCGACCTTGGGGGCACCTTTGTTGGGGTCATGCCCGCGGAACTGCCGGGTGTCATGCAGGCGATCTTTCAGGAGATCGAGTAGCTCCCATCAACCGCTTCGTGGGAGGCCGATCGAGAGGATATGGCCCCCGTGAACGAGCCGCTCAGCCGTCCCATCACCGAGGCGGAGGGCCCCTGAGTCCTCTATCCCCAAGTAGACACCCGTGACAGGCAGCCCCTCACCCAGCGCAACGCAGAGCGCTGTGCGGCCCGGCTCAAAACAGCTGAGCAGCTCCCAGTCGGAGCGAAACTCAGAGAATCCGCCACCCTCAACAAAACGCCTGTGGTGGCTGAGGAGCTCGCGACCAAGCCCATCAACCAGCTCGGGCAGCCGCGCTGCCTGTCCGGAAATAGAGAGCGTTGACGCCGCATGCGGCACATCCTCCGGGGCTGCTGCCAGGTTTATCCCGATACCAACGAGGATCGCGCGCAGGCCCGAAGCCTCGTGGACCTCGATCAAGATGCCACCCGCCTTCAGAACTTCATCCCCTCGCACCGTAACGATGTCGTTCGGCCACTTGAGCTGAACGCCAACACCGAGCGCCTTGAGCGCCTGAGCGATAGCGACCCCTACCGACAACGAGTACCCCGAGAGAGCATGCGCTGGCCGCGAAGTGGCAAAGATAAAGGTGCCCATGAAGGCTCCCTCCGCGCCCTTCCACGACCGCCCCTGCCGGCCGCGTCCCGCTGTCTGCCGATCCGCCCAAATAAGCGCCGCTCCGCCCGGCCTGTCCGCCACAAGCCCTGCCTCTGCACGCGCGACATCCATGGTGGACGAAACCTCCGGATAGTGCCGAGCGAAGAGGTACCCGTCCAGCGGGTGCTCGTTAGGCTGCATAATAGGTCGTGTTGACCCGCATCGATATATCGACGTTCGGCGCGTGGGTGGTAAGAAAACCGGCCGACACCGCATCAACGCCGAGCTCGCGGAGGGCCGCAAGCCGCTCCTTGGTGATGCCGCCTGACACCTCAACCAGTGGCCGCTGCGGAGCGGCCGCTATCGCCTGCATCGCCGCGCGAATCCCCTCATTGGGGAAATTATCGAGCATGATGACCGTTGGCCTGAACTCGAGCGCAACCGCAAGCTCCTCCATATTCCTGACCTCTACTTCCCAGGGCATGTAGGGCGGCTTGCTGCCCGAGACCCGCTCAAGCGCGCCCCGAATCCCGTGCGAGTGCGCGTCGATATGGTTGTTCTTGACGAGCACCATATCCCCGAGAGAAAGGCGGTGGTTGCTCGCCCCCCCAACCGAGACCGCGTACTTATCTAGCAGACGCCATCCGGGCAGGGTCTTTCGCGTGTCGAGCACCGTAAGCCCCTTGGCGGCCGAAATAAAATCGCGGGTGTGGGTGGCTACTCCGCTGAGCCTCTGGAGAAAGTTTAGAATCGTCCTCTCGGCCGCCAGAATCTGGCGAGTCGGCCCCTCCAGCTCAGCGAGAACCTCCTCGCCGTTCACCTCTACGCCATCGCGGCTTCTCTGTCGAACCTCAAGCGAGAACCTGGCCTCTTCCACCACCATTGAGATGACCTCAAGCCCGCACACAACCAACCGCTGGCGCGCCACGATGCGGGCGCTTGAGCGGTGCTCGGCAGACACTGCGAGCTCCCCAGTGACATCCCCGAGCGCAAGATCCTCCTCTAGGGCGAGCGAAACGAGCTTTCGAACGAGCGGCGAACCCCTCATGAGACCTCCTACCTGTCAAATACCCATTGGTATGAATGCCGCGCAAGGACGCGGAGCACCGCAGCTGCAGGCACGGCCAAAAAGATCCCGAGCAGCCCAAAGAGCTGCCCGCCCGCAAAGAGCGCCAGGATTATCACCAGTGGCGACAGCCCCACGGAATCCCCCATAATGCGCGGGGTAATAAAGGTGCCCTCAAGCGCCTGCACCACAGCAAACACGAGCCACACCCAGAGGACGTGCTGAAAGTCCCCAAAGGTCACCAGCGCCATGAGCGAGCTAAGAAGGATGCCGGCAATGAACCCGGCATACGGCAC
>JAFMJG010000079.1 GCA_017853605.1 bacterium | reverse complement strand
AAACTCACTCGGATTACGCCCAACGGCCAATACCTCGCCTATCGAAACACCACGGAGCGCCCCCCGAAAAAGCTCTTGCGTCCCTGGCGGCTGAAACCCGCCAATCAGCTCCATTACCTCAGCCCGGATGGGGTAGCGATTCGTGACAAGATCGCTTGACAGCTGAACCCCCTGCTCATGAAAGAACATTGCAATATCCGCCTCATGCTTAAGGAGCTCTTTAAAACCGTCAAGCAGCGGAATCAGCGCAGCCTTGCGAGCTATCAGCTTATGGCCGAGCCCATGCTGAAGCGCATGGCAGTACTCCTCGGCAAAAAGGAGTGAAATGTCGTGCTGCCATCGATCGAGCAGCTTCTGCTCTGCGTCGTTTTGGGGAGCGAGCCCGGGCGCCAAGATGCCAACGGCTGGGTTGACGAGCCTTCGGTCATGCCTGCACCACGAGTCGCCAGCAATGCCATGGAGGTTCTCGAGCACAGCCTCGTGAGTGAGCGCCCGGAGCGTCCACACGTGGCTCCACTCGAAGCGGTAGCCGAAGAGCTGAAGCACGTCTTCCTCCTGAAAATGGCCAATCGCCTCCTGGTGCTTCCCCTCGCGGATCATGCGCAGGCCGTTACAGATGTGCTGCTGCAGGACATTTGTCTTGAGCAGCAGCTCCTCATTTGGAACATCCTGCCGAAGCTTGTCGATGACCTGGTTGGAGTACTCGAGCCGCTCTGGCGCGACGTACGTCTTGAGCGCCTCTTCGGCGTGCCGCGCCTTTCTCACCGAAAACGACTCGGCAAGCGACTGAGACCTCTCCTCCAGCGAGCCCTTGAGGTGGGGTATCTCAACTGAGCCGATGCCACTCAGCCTAATAGCGGATCCCGAGCTCACAGTTCGCTGGCCAAGCACCTGCTCCGTAACGCCGAAATCGTGCTGAACCATTACCGGCAGCTCAGAGGGAATGCCGGGGTATACCCGGACTGACATCGAGAACGTGTCATCCGGCAGCGGGTCCTTAGAGAGCACCTCAATGAGGCAGTGCGCCCTGCTGACGGTTTCGGGACACTCCTTTACCGCCTGACGGCCGAGCACGAGAAACTGCCCAACGGCGCCATCCGCCAGCAGCTTGCTGAGCGCCCCCGCAAAGCCCGCTTCATGACCGACCCTACGGTCGGGCACGGCGAACCCGCAATCTCTGCCGAGCCATATCTCCTCGCCTGAGCGCACGACGGCAGCATATTTGAGGCGCTCCAGGTGCGAGGCGTGCGGCGGCACGTCGGGGATCTCGCCAAAAGACCGTTGAGAGCCTGGCCTGATCAGGAGCTCGTTCTTAGGCGGCAGCCCGTTAAACACCACTACGCGCCCGCTGTTGTCCATCCTCCTAAATGAAACGAGGGGCGAAGCGCGGCCGTCCACAAAGGGGTCCTTTTCGTGGTGAACCGTCCCGGCCGTGTCGACGTATATCTCCTTTCCAGGCTCGAGATTCAGGATCGCCGACTGTATGGCGCGTGCCGTTGCCTGATGAGCATCGGCTCCGTGCTTGAGCGAGCCGAGCCCAGATTCGTGAGCAACACCCACATGAGGGGGATGTGCCTTGGGTTGCTCAGCTACTGGCACCGCATCACGCGGCGCATGTTGTATTACGCCAGCCATACCACACGGGGTCTTGCCCCTTACATTTGACGTTCGGCACTGTTATGCACGGTTACCGCTTTGGCGTGAAGTAGGCAAAAAAAGAAAAACCAGCGCCTAATCAGCACCTTAATGGCCCCAGTTCGGCAGAAGGGCCAAGTCGGCGGAAAGCCTCTGCCAGGCCAGCTTGCCCCGCTCGGCTCTGTACGCCGAAACCACCCCTCATCCGCAGCCCTGATTATCGGGGATGCCTTATGTGCTGGCTCACCACCATCTTGGCCCCTCAGAAGAGCAGGGGCGCAATAAAAGCAAAAAACCCGCTAACGAGATAGCACGCAACTGAGAGATAGAACACAACCGCCCCTGTGCCCTTAACGCTCCTGCACTGGGCGGCGAGCTCGGTAGCGGTGGGGCAGGGCTGCCGCTCACTCCGGCGCCGAATTGACGCAGTGACAACAAGCAGGACACCAGCCGCACCGAACACCACCGCCTTGTGCTCCGAGAACCAAATGAGCTGGGGAAACGCCGCAAGAAGGGACACGAACGTTGCCCCAAGCCCAAGGATGACAAACAGGGCCGGAAGCGCACAGCACACGAGGGTGCCAAGCGAGAGGAATAGGCTCAGGAAAGAGAGCGCTCTCTTAACCATTGTTATCCCTAGCGATGGAGACCACATCAAAACCTGAGTCGATGATCGCCTGGCGAAGAGCCTCGTCGGAAATTGTAGTGCCATCCTTGGTCTCGATCCGCACAAGCTTCTTGTCCAAGTCAACGTGAATGTCCTTGACGTTCTCATTTTGCATCAACGTTCTCTTTATCCCCTGGGCACAAAAAGAACAGACCATCCCTCTGACCGCGATGGTGACCTGTTCCGCCCACGACGCAGAGGGAAGCAAGAGGAGAGCAAAGAGGGCAAGGGAGAGCGTCTTGTTCTTCATTCGAGGCCTCACTAAAAATGCGCCATAGCCGCCAGGAACGGCTTGCCATCCAAGCTCACTCCCGCTTCCAGGGCGTAATTGTCGTAAAAGAGACGGACCAGGGGCGTTACTCTCGTTTCTTCCATCATTTCGGGCATGTAATCGAATTCAAGCACAAGCCAGGTCTGAAGAGCCTCAAAGGGCGCCTCATATGGCGAAAATCCCCCCCGGCACCTTAGCCGATTGAAATACACCCCCTGGCCAGACTGAAGGGTCTCGCCCGCAAGAAGCGTGTACACCCTTCTCGTTTCGTAGTTCCCCTCAATCGAGCCATAGCCCGCCAGGGCGTCCCCATGAACCGAGTCGTGGCGTCCTCCAGCTCCGATCGAGGCATAGATGTTGGCCTGTGACTCCAACTCATTCCATCGCTTGAGCAGGTAGTTGAACTGTCCGATGCCAAAGTTGGCCGTGCTGTCTTTGCCCTCTCGATAGAAATCAGAGACCCCAACAGCTTGATGGCTCGACAAGGAATAGTTGGCTTGCAGGTCAGCCCAATCCTCGTTGTACATCGGAAGCACCCCCCATCCGCCCTTGAAGCTGACGGGGGTAGCAATTGCAATCTCGGCGCTGCTCATGAGCAGCGCCATCACCCACATGTATCTCATATCCAGATCCCACAAGCTCGCCAAGAGAGAGCTAATCGCCAGAAGAAACGAAGGCCATGCTTTACAGTACGGCTGTGGGCGGGGCGTTGGAGCCGAGCGGAAGAAAGAGAGATCGGCCAATACCCAACACGGGCTCCGACGCTGGCACCCAAAGCGAGCCCAGCAGAACTAAAGCCGATGCTGATGAGAGGCCAACGCAAAGAGGCCCATAATCGACCAAGGTCTTGGCGACGAACGAGCTCTCGCCCTTTTTCGTCTCCACCCCAGCCGCATCAGAACAACACCCCTTGTGCGGCTCGTCTGGCTGTTGTCGATCGTGCGGGCAGCACGAATGGGACGGAGGGCGCCGCTCAATTGCGCAGGCAACCCTGCACAACATCGGGCTAAAGGCGAAAACGGCCAAAAGAACTGCTCGCAGAAGCAGCGCGGTGCGCATGCTCCTATGCTAGCTTGCTTCCGGATAGAGCGCCAAGCTTACTTGGGCGCAAAGGTGGCTTCCCAGTGAGCCCGCTCACGTTCCCTCCCTTTTTCAATAGCGTGTTTCCCCGCTTATCCTGGCTTTAGACCGGCCTGATTGAGTCCTTGCAGAACGGTCGAGGCAAGGTGGCAGGGGCTACGGCGCGCCCCGCCGAGCCACATAGAGGGTTACGTAATTCCCGTCTATGGCCTGGTGACAGTGGCACCCTGACCGCGCAGGCTTAAGCACCAAGCGCGGGCTCTTGCGTGCGTCCTGCGCACACCCGAATATTGATGCCACCCCCCTCCGATACACGAGCATGCTGTAGCAAGCCAGCAGCTCACCGACAGGGCTGGAGGGGAACTCGGAGGTCCTGCAGGCGCGATTGCGCTCGGTTGGCCAGCCATGTGGCCAAGCAAAGAAGGCTGGCTCTAGCAAGGCTTAACGTCAACTCGTGGGAGGATACCTATGCTTGAGCCCGTTGATGACCGCAATATTGCCGAGGTGTGCGCCTTTCTCGCACGGCACGAGGAGAGCGCCCAGTTTCTCATCAACCATCTGCGGGAGCACGGCGTGTCGCTCGGTGAGCATCGAAACAGCGGCAACTTCAAGGCGATCCGGCTGGGGGGCGAGGTCAGCTCCGTGTTTTGCCTCGCGCGCCAGGGAACCCTGTACGTGCAGTCGAGCTATCCACAGCCGGAGATTGTGCTCGGTGCCTGCGCAGGTGAGTCGATTGACCTCAAGGGCTTCGTCGGGGATTGGGACTCGGTTGCGCCAGTGTATCGCCTCTTCAGGGAGAGATTCCCCTCGTTTGTTGCCGCCTTCGAGTCAAGGGAGATCCTGTACTCCAAGGCGCTGCGTTCAGGGGACCCCGCGATACGGCACGATGCGCGCGTGCGGCTCCTTGCCCGCGCGGACTTCCCGAGCTGGATACAGCTGCGCAGGGCATTCCTACTTGAGGCAGGGCTGCCCATTGACGCCCCTGATGAGCAGATGCAGCGCGATTTTGAGGCCAACGTTGCAAGCAAGTGCTGGTGGGGCCTCTTCGAAGGCAACGAGCTCTGCTCGCAATCAGCGCTTAATTCAACAGGGGAGAGGGTCGGCCAGGTTGGGGGCGTTTTTACACCGAGAGCTTTTCGGCAGCGTGGGCTGGCAAAAGCTACCATGTTTCACATGCTGCGGGACTGTCTCGATATCCACGGCCACGCCAAAAGCGTCCTCTTTACCGGCGAGAGAGATCTCCCGGCGCAAAAACTGTACGAGTCGATGGGGTATAGCCGCGTGGGTTTTTTTGCATGGGTGCTCGGTAGTTGAGGAGATCTCCGGAGCGTGAGGCGGCCGGGTATTCCCAGCGTGGCGGGTAGGGGCTCCCATCGTTCCCGCCTGCGCTGCCAGGGAGCACAACTCCCTCCGGTTTTTCCTGCGCTCAGGGCCAGCGATCGATACGGCTCCTGGACGTTCTTGCTGTGCACCACGATCCTGACGACACGCGGGACAGCCGGCGGGCACACGCCTTACATGGCTGCGCGGGGCAGCTACATTTGGGCGCAAGAGGGTGAACACCTAACATGCCGTCACAACCAAGGTTTTTCCGAATCAAGGGGCACCGCGCGCAAGTTCCTAAACTTTACACGAAGCGGAGCCGTTCACCCTCTCGGGGACCGGTGGTCTCGCATACTACTCGGGTGGGGGCAACATGACAGGCACAGAACAAGCGAATGGGCACGCAGAATCATACAAGACCGCCACGAGCGGCCTTTCGGCTCGGCAGCTTGTCGACTCTCTTATGGGATCCTGGCCAGCCCTATGCGTATCGCCGCAGGGCACCATTGAGGGAGCCACGCCGTTTTTCTGTGAGCTTAGCGGCTACTCGATTGAGGAGCTCGTTGGGCACCCGATTGAGAAGGTCTGCCCCATAGATGGCAACGGCTTCCCCCACGAAGGTCCCGCCTGGCTTGCGCCCAAAGGCCTGCAGCATGCCTCGGTGCCTATTCAGGTTCGAACTGTGCAGGGAACGTCGCTGCCAACGCAGGCGCTCGTTACGTCGATCAGCTCTGACGACGCCCACGGGCAGAGCGTCCTCGCCATATTTCAGCGGGCACAGGGCGGAGCTCCTGGCGTCACTCACGACAGCTCATTAGTGAAGGTCCTCCACCAGTCACAAGCGGTAATTGAGTTCACTCCTGCTGGCGACATCCTGGAGGCAAACGGCAACTTCCTGAAGACGATGGGGTACTCGGCGCAGGAAATACAGGGAAGGCACCACTCTATGTTCGTAGATGATGCTTACCGGGCGAGCGCCGAATACAGGGCGTTTTGGGAGGATTTGAGGGCAGGAAGGTCAAGAGCTGGAGAGTTCCGCCGCCAAGCAAAGGGGGGGCGCGAGATATGGCTGCTCTGCTCATACTACCCTGTGCTTGAAAACGGGGTGGTCACCCGCGTAGTCAAGTTCGCCTCCGACATCACCCAGAGCAAGCTGAGAAGCGCTGATACGGAGGGGAAGCTCGCGGCTATCAGCAGGGTTCAGGCGGTTATTGAGTTCGACCTGCAGGGGAAGGTTCTCGACGCTAACGAGAACTTTCTCTCGGTCATGGGATACTCCCTCCAGGAGATCCAGGGCAAGCACCACAGCATGTTCGTCGAGCCGGAGTTCTCGTCCTCCAAGGAGTACGCGGAATTTTGGGAGGGGCTCCGCGCGGGGCAGTTCAGGACTGCGGAGTACCGACGCTTCGGCAAGGGGGGCAAGGAGGTCTGGATTCAGGCGAGCTACAATCCGATCTTCGATCCGGCAGGGCGCCCCTTCAAGGTGGTAAAGTACGCGGTGGATATCACCGAGCAGAAGATGAAGAGCGCAGACCTGGAGGGCCAGATCGCGGCGATCGGGAGGTCTCAGGCGGTCATTGAGTTCGACATGTTCGGCACAATCCTCGCCGCGAACGATAACTTCCTCACAGTCATGGGCTACTCTCGCCCTGAGATCCTTGGAAAGCACCACAGCTTGTTCGCCGACCCAGAATTCGCCAAATCTCCCGAATACGCGGATTTCTGGGAGGGCCTCAGGGCCGGAGAGTTCCGCGCCGCGGAGTACAAGCGCTTCGGCAAGGGCGGCAAGCCGGTTTGGATACAGGCGAGCTACAACCCCATATTCGATCCGAGCGGCCGCCCGTACAAGGTTGTAAAGTATGCCGCCGACATCACTGCACAGAAGCTCACCCAGGAGAGCCTCATCGACCAGCTCTCGATGAGCGCCACAGGCCTTGGCGCCGCTGCCGACCAGCTGTCGGGCGTTAGCTCAAACCTAGTGACGACCGCGGTGAAGGGCGCATCTGACGCCGCAACTGCCAGCGCTGGCGCGGACGAGGTAAAAACCCTCTCGCAGGCATCCGCCGCCGCAACGGAAGAGATGACGGCCAGCATCCGGGAGATATCCCATTCGGTCCAAAAGGCCGCATCCTCTGCCGCGCAGGCTGTTGCGTGCGCGAACGAGGCTTCCGAGACTATCAAGGCTCTGGCCCAGCGAAGCCTTGAGATAAACCAGGTTGTAAAGCTGATCAACTCCATCGCTGAGCAGACAAACCTGCTAGCCCTAAACGCCACTATCGAGGCTGCCCGAGCGGGTGAGGCTGGCAAGGGGTTTGCAGTGGTGGCGAGCGAAGTGAAGACTCTGGCCAGGGGAACCGCGACCGCCACGGAGGAGGTGAGCCAAAAGATTCGGGCGATCCAGGAGGGAACGGACATGGCTGTTCAGGCAGTCTCGAAGATTGCTGCGGTAATCGAAGACATTAACGAGACCTCAAGCAGCATCGCTAGCGCTATCGAAGAGCAGTCAATTACGACAACTGAGATGAGCAGGACAACCAGCCGTGTCTCGGGCGCAGCAGCTAACATCGCGGTCAACATCGAGCAGCTCGCGCAGGCGGCCGGAAATACCACCGAGGCTGCGGAGCTTACGCGGGCCTCGGTGAAAGAGATCACCCGCTTGGCATCGGGGCTAGGCGACTTGGTGAAGGCTCTTCAGGGGGACTAGGCGAAAAGCGCCCCCACAGCCCAAAGGGATAACCCAGCGACAGGGGGTCGATCTGCCATTGCGTCGAGGCTCGTTCTCCTCAATCATCGCCCAATGCGCCGAGTGTCCCTCTGTACAACTGTGGCCCTTGTTCTCGCCGGATGTGTGGCACCGCCTTTCCCAGCCGGAAGCCGTAGGGTAATCGACCTAACCCACGAGTTCGACGTCAACTCCCCGCATTGGAAGGGCGACACGCCGATGCGGCGTCGCTCTGTTTACACAGTGGAGAGAGACGGCTTCCTCATCGAGGAGTATTGCCATCCAGGCCAGTGGGGCACTCACCTTGACCCACCCGCGCATTTTCATGCCGGGCTCCGAACCAGTGACGCGATTCCGGCTGCGGAACTGGTCCTTCCGCTCGTCGTGATAGATGTGCATGCCAAAACCGAGAGCAACCCGGACTACACCCTCTCAGTCAGCGATATTACGGAATGGGAGGAGCGAAACGGGCCAATACCGGAGGGAGCATTCGTTGCCATGCGGACCGACTGGTCAAGGCGCTGGGGGAGCGAGGCATCGATGCAGAACCGCGATGCGCGGGGCGTGGCCCACTATCCGGGCTGGAGCATCGAGGCGCTGCGCTACCTCTACGAGGAGCGCAAGATAACAGCCTCCGGCCATGAAACGACTGACACCGATCCTGGGCTTGCGGTCTCGCGTGATAGCTACGAGCTTGAGTCATACATCCTCGGCAGGAACAGGTATCAAGTTGAGCTTCTGGCGAACCTTGACCAGGTGCCAGAGGCAGGAGCAACGGCTATCGTGGGAGTGCCAAAAGTTAAAAATGGCTCGGGATTTCCCGTCCGTGTGCTTGCCATTGTTGCCGACTAAGGAGGATTCCTGTGCCGCTCCCTCGCCCGCGAGGAGCCGACTGAGAGCGGCTCCTTAGACTTCGCGCCAGAATACATTCGGCGGAGGGGTCTGGCGCTCACATCTGGAGCGAGCGCACAAACTCACCCGCCTGCGCGTCAGCCAGACCCGGCGAGATCTTTGCCGGGCCCATCTCGGCCCTGTACACCCAAAGCACCGATTGCGTCGGGCGGAAGAGCGGATCAGGGAGCGCCTCAAGCGGAAACCATCGCCACGCCTCAAACTTAGTTGGCTCGCAAAGAGTGACAACGCCACTAAAAGCCTCACAGCGCAACCCGAACGTGATGCTGTGAAACTTCCGCTCTGGGTCGATCTCTGCGCTCACTGACATAAGGGTGAGAGCCCCAACGGCTGTAAGGCCCGTCTCTTCAAGGAGCTCCCTGCGGCCGCAGCCCTCAAGCGACTCGCCGGCCTCTATCTTTCCGCCCGGCAGCGACCAGCACCCAGCCCAGGAGCCAGAGATCTTCCTTCCGAGAAGCACACTCCCGTTTTGAGCGACAACAACTCCGACTCCATTTATTATTTCCACAAAATCCCTCCCGCAACCAATTCTCCACTAGCAAGCACATAGTACATACAGGCAGCTCATCAACCTAGCGCTCGTCTGCGGTGCGAAAAGCAGGCGCACATATTAAGAAAAAACGCTGGTTACAGGGGATAGGGCAATATCTCGCCGGCCCGAACGTTAAGACAGCCCTGCTATTTGGGCGCGGCAGCGCGCCGAACAGGTATTACTCGCACGCCGCTGGATACCCTCCACCTCCGAGCTCCGCGATTAAGGCACATGAAAGAGTCCCCCCAGAGTTAGACGCGTTATCAAATGCGTCGACGGTCAGCTTCGCGGCGAATCAGCTAGTTACACTCGGGCCGCTCTCTCATATTTTTATGGCGAAATCTCTTTAGTGGCAGAGCAAGGCTGCCGAGACAATGAAATGAAGGAAGCGGGGGGATCCTTGACTCATATTTCTTAGGGGCCCCAGAGAATCTAGACCTGTTTCTCTGCCGGACTTTTTTGGGGGAGAAAGTTATGAGGAAGCGCACACTATGTATCGTCGCATTAGCGGCACTCAATGCACAGCTCATGCAGTCGGCAGCAGCCGAAAAGGTTCCGCTCAAGTTTCCGTTTCTGCCGTTTGGGCCAGTAAACAGCCTCAATCAAGTCAACAACCCAGCGGGATTCAGCTTCTTCCCCGAAGCGCCTACCATTTTTCTTGGGCCGCTGCCCGCCGGACCACGTGCGCCCTCCCCGGTCGACGATAGCCCTTCTCCGAAGGGCATTTCGTTCCTCGTCACCAAAATGAATGTCCCGGCTACGTCGTGGCCAAATTTTGTGAAAAATTCTGTTCAACCGGTAGTGGCATCAGGCGGCGGTCTTGCGGGCTGTACTGACGGTTGTCCCACAGCGAGCTTCGTCACCGACCGACTGCCTGAAAAGGGTCAGTTTGGACGCTCGGGCAACATGGTCAATCAATTTTCCGTTAACGCCAGTGTTCAACTTGGGGCTGGAACGACCTCTGGGCAGGCCTGTGCAATAGCGCATGTCGTATTTTTCAAGGATGGAAATAGGATGAATAACGTGGCTTCGAACAGGCTGAGGTATCCTCTCGGCACGGTTTGCTCTACACGCGAGGGAGCTGGCAACCGGAGCAGCGTTTCCACGTCATTCGACGTAATCGGCGCCAACCTCGGCTGGGGGCGTGCGGTCCTCGCCATCGAAGTGACCTGCAGGTATGGGGGCCTTAATGTCACGCCAGGCCCGCAAGGCGCTGCCGCAGGGCAGGCAAGCTGTGAGGCTATAGCACCCCAATTGGATATAAGCTACCTCGAGCTGACCGAGTTGGTCGAGGTTATTCCCGAGCCCGTCATTACGCCCAGCCAGCCCGGACAGTTCATCTCTGGATCTTAGATTCATTTCCTTGGGGGCAGAGGGGGAGGGGGCGCCTCAAAGTGACGTCCTCTCCCTTTTGACGTGGGGCGACAGGGCCCAGTGCCGCATGCCAGCAAATGATAAGCCCGGTTACAGAGAGGTAAAAAGGGAGTCGGCCACAGGTAAACTCGTTGCCCCGATTGCATATCGATGCAGCAGGAGATCCAATCGCGAGTTCTCCCGATCTCTTTCCTGTGCCCCGGTTCAGGCGAAAAGCGCGATGGACCACCCACAACGTCTCGTAGGTTCCCCCTGGGGCGCTAGCGCCTCTTGCTCCTGCGCGGCCGCTCGACCGTGACCTTCAAGTTGTCCCAGTAGATGTCATCCTCAGACCAGCCGCCGAAGCCGGCATTGGGAACAATTTCCGTCTGGACGGCTTCAATCAGCTGGCCGCGTTCCCAACCATTAGGAGCTGTAATTGAGCGAGGCAGCGAAAAGGCAGAGATATCCTCAAGTTTGCCATCCAACTCAATTGAGACGTACCGATCGTTGGCTTGATCTGCGACGAGCGTCACCGTATGCCACGTATCCCAGGCAAGATTCTGTGCGCTCTTCGGAAAGATCGGCTCGTTATTGTCGGATCCGTTAAACGTAGCAAAGCCGAGGTTCACGCCGGCAACATCCTTTGGGGTGCCGTTGCCACTGGTGATACCGAATCCTAGAACCTCAAAGCCCGGATACGGCCCGCCGCCTACAAGCATCCCTGCAAAGTACGTGTTGGCGGCGCTCAGATCGCTTGAACGGGCGTAAAAGCTGACCTGCAGCGTGATTCGGGGATAGCGGGTGAGATCCGGAGGCGTGACGAGGCGTCGGTCGATCGTTTGGACCGGCCCGTTGAGGGATGAGGACGTGAACTCGCGCAGAGCCTGTGCCCCCAGCGCGATATCCGCCTCTATCTCACCAAAGGCGGGATCTATTGCCAGCTGGCTGAACCAGCCACCCTGGCCAGGTGCTCCCGGAAACGGCTGTGTCGCACCTGCCCTCAAGGAATTGAAGTTTTGCTTATAGACAACAATCTTTGAGCTATTCGCTCGCCGCTCTTGCGACACGGCAGATGTTGCAATCAGGAGGAGCGCAGGCAGAAATGCCCGAGCGAGGACGCAAAGAGTTATCCTGTCCATAAGCCACTCCCTACAATTTGGCCGAAAGTCAGCGAACGAATGCCCGATTAACCACGATGAGATCCTCACAAGGCATGAGGTGTGGCAGCCTGTCGGTGGAGGCGCTTGGCGAGCTTCGGGTGTACTGTGCGGGCGAGTCAGCAGCTCTTCGGGAAGTAAGTGGGTGATAGCTGAGGGGGAGGTCCTTATTGATGAGCTACCTAGCCCGGAGGACCCGGTAGCTCTGCTACAGCAGATACAAGCGGAGATACACAGCTGCGGCGACGGGCCCCGACGCTATTCGCCTGCTATGACAAGGTCGGCAAAATTACGGGGTTGTTCACGCTCATTGTAAAACGCATTAACCGCAAGCCATTTCTCTCTCCATACCGATGGATTTTGGTTCCGGGCCGCCATTCTCGCACGTCGAACATCGTCTGGCGTGGCTACGAAGATGCGGTAATCGTAGAAATCCCTGAGCTCAGGCCGAGTTGAATACGTCCCCTCGACGACAACCACGCCGCTACTCTGAAACCGCTCCCACCTTCCGAGGGTTCTGGAGGGCCAGTCATACGACTGATACGAGATCTCTCGTCTTGACTGCGATAGAGGAGCCAAAACCTGCTCTCGCACCCGTTGCCAATCGTAGTACCTCTCGAAGCCTTGTGCTGGAGAGAGGCTCAGGCCCTCATCTTCAGGCATAGGGCGATAGAAGTCATCCATCTGAATGATAACTGCTCGCTTGTCGAGGTGTGCTAAGGTTCGACTTAGCGTTGACTTCCCAGCCCCCGAAAATCCATCGATCCCGATTAACAGATCAGCCGCCTTCGGTTTCAGCGAAAGAATACCGCGCAAGGCCTCCCGATATCTGTAGTACGGCTGCCCTTCGACAAGATCTGCCATAATTGCCTGTTCACCTGAATTCATGGGCAAACGTGACACAAGTGGGCGAGGAACGCCACTCGCCTTAGGCCAGTCCGGAGATCCTGCGCCACATTGTGAGAGAGCCGGCGAACTCACACCCAGCCGGGCGACCGGCTCTCGCCTAACCACCTAGTTCGGCAGCGCTGACTTGTGCGCACACAGCCGGAGCTTTCCGGCGCTGTCGCGGCGGAAGACGAAGGTCTTGTCGACCATAATCTGCGCGCCCTTGTGGTCGGTCAGGTAGACGTTGCCCATCGTGATGGCGATATCCCCGTTGATCTGGATGCCGTTGTCAGCGGCGTTGTTGTCGTAGGTTACCTTCGTCCAACGCTTAAGGGCGAAGCCTGTATCTTCTGGAAAGCTTGAGTTGCCCCCGACGAAGTAGGAGAGGGCGCCATCGCGTGTGGGACGGAACGTATTCCTGCCTGCCGCGAGGGTCGGCTTAAAGAAGACCTTGCCCTCCTTGTAATCATACAGTGAGTCGATAATCTCCGCCGCAGCAGCCTTGTAGTCGCCTCCTTCTGCATACACCTTGCCGATTGTCACGAGGCCGTCACACCACGCCTGCTGGGCGGCGTTGACCTCAGCTTCAGTAATAGGCGCCTTCGTCGGCTTGTCAGCCGCAGAAGCTAGCAGGGAAGGGCTCATCACAACGAGGGCCGAAACGAGAACAAAAAACGGGGCGAGGACAACGGGGATCAAACGCATGATAGACCTCCAAAAAGGCATGGATGGCGAGCTTGGGCGTTTTAAAGCACTCCCGCTAGGACAGTAGCACATCGAGATATGGGGAAGAAGCGCTTCTTTTGTCGGGAGAAACAGGAAGACGCCGAGCCAACTTGCTTCGCTAGCGCTAAAGCTGCCTGACCGATACGGCTATTGTCTCTCTGATGACTTCAGGCAACCTCTGTGCGTGCCTTTGCGGGCAGCTGGATGGAGCGTGTAGCCCCAAAAAGTCCCCGCTGCCAGTTGGCCGTGAGCGCGTTCACCTTTCTTGCTTTTAAGCCGGTCTGTCATGAAGCAGTTGAAGCTTCAAAGCTTTGGCGCACGAAATAGAAAACACAAGGTGTTAGCGGGTGAAGCTATCTCACGGCGAAGAGCCAAGGGTTGCTTGTTTGTTACGCCCGTGGCCGGGCCAAGACTGAAGGGCACGTTGTCCTCCGTACCCCCGGCGCAGGGAGTGGCGGGGGGGGCGAGCAAATATCAGCCTCGGCGCTTAAGGGCAGACACAGGCGACCTAAGCTTCCAACCATCAATCTCGAATCCGCCCATGCGGCGCAGGACATGCCTGACAAGCCGCTCAATACGGCGAAAGGTCTCATCCCGCACAGCGGAACCAAAGAGGCGCACGAACTCGGGATCCGGAAAATCGGGGATGGCATAGCCCCTACGAAAACTCTTGTCGGTAAAAAAACGCTCGAGCTTTGCCGGAGCGCCTGTTTCTGCGCCAAGGTAGCGGCGGTAGCTCTCAAGGGCTCGAGCCAGGAGAAGATGGTGGGCATAGCGGTACCAACCGGACTCCGCGCTCACGAGGTCCCTCAGGTTATCGAGATCATCCCAGAGCCCGTACTTCGCCATTTCAAGCTCTGCTGGGGCGAGCTTTCGGAAGGGAACCGTTAGCTCCCTTGTCGCGCTCGCCTGAAGCCTTCGCAGAATCCCGTCCTTGTCGAACACAATACGACCCAAGGCAAACATGCGGGCATCGATCCGGCTGAAAGACTGACGATCAGCCTCTCGATACACCTTAAGCTGCTCGACGGGATTGCTGAAGTACTCTATGAGGAATCCGTCGACGTAGCAGTTGCCGCGCTGGCGCCACTTGACGCCTGGCTTAAGGATGATATGGACGTCGATGTCGGAATTGGGCGTGCTTGTGCCCTGAACACGGCTACCCACGGCCAAGGCGGCAACGACTTCGGGCTTGCGGCGCCACGGCTTGAGAAACTTTTCAAGTGCGGACTCCCAGGGCGAACGCCGCTGTTGCCCGCCGCGCGCGCGCATCCTGCGGGTTCTCTTCGGTCGTGTCTTTATTGACATGGGGTGCTCTCTGTATGCTGCCTATCAGAGGCTACCAGCTCCAGAACAGCCAAGCCAGACCCGTAGCTGTTTCGCTATCCCCAAAACAATCGCACACCAAACCGCGTTGTGTGCAGCCAGGTCCCTTGTGCCTTTCTCCTAAGGGACCGCCACGTAAAAACTCTGGGTTCCTGCGTTAGCACCCCCGGTCAGGTCTGTCCCAGCAGCGGTGAAGGAAACGCGGTGTGTGCCTGGGGTGCCACCGGCTCTTGCAAGACAACTCTTCAGAT
>JAFMJG010000078.1 GCA_017853605.1 bacterium | reverse complement strand
ATTCGCGCGACACCAAGCTTAAGCGCTGCCCCGCAGCACTGCGCTAGTCAATCAAGACAGGGCAAAGCGCGCTACAGGAAGAGTATTCAGCTTCACTACCCGGAGGCCTCCGAAATGACGGCGATCATACGTGGCAGGCAGCGGAATCTGAGCAGTTACGTGTGAGACTTGCGACCTATACCCCTAACATTCCAAGCCTCCCTGTCGGTCACAGCCTCCCCAGCGACTTATACAGCTTCGCCCTCTGACGCGTCGGCTGCCGGCACGAAATCTGTGCTGCCAAGGTTTCCGAGACCGTCCGATAGGGTGGGCCCATGGCACCCGACAGCGCAGCTTTTGCGGGGGACCTACCCCACGAACCGAACGGAGCGCGAGAGCGCTGGGGGGCTTCGTTACAGCCCGCTTGGGGGCGGCGCCACTCTCTACAGAGCGCCCCCTCCCCGCTTTTAGGTGAAGTGCGCGCTGGCAACACCGGGCCCAGAACAACGCGCGAGGCTTTCATTCGGCGGAGGCTCCGGACAGGCCCTGACTGTGGTGCGTAGGGGCTGGTCACCCCGTCCTGGCTACCTGATACTAGCCACATGCAATCCTCCGGCAGCCGGCTCTTCTCCCTCCTCTGGGCCTTTGCAGTCGTCTCGAGCTTGGCCACCTCCCTCGATTTTGCCGAGAGCCCCTCCGGCTTGGCACTCGGAGCCAGCCTAGTCCTGTCGGCAGGGGTTATACTCTTTAGGACGGGCGCAGCCTGGGTACTGTCTATTAACTCCCTGCTCTGGCTCGCCTTTGTTGCGCTCTCCCTTCCCGCCCTGCCGAACCACCGCCTCGTGCTGGCATTAATCGCCGCAACCACACTGACAGGAGGGTTCCTAAAGCCGGCCACTCCGGATGCCGACTGGCGCAGGCGCCAGTCAACGATGCGGGGCCTGCTGGTAATCGTCTACCTCTTCGCGGTGGCAGCAAAGCTAAACACAACCTACTTTGAGGTGGAGCGAAGCTGTGCCGCAAAGTTTATGCGCGAATCGCTGCTCCTTCACGGCATTATTACCGGATCCGCTCACGAGTCGTTGAAAGCCTCTGTCGCAATCTGGTGGGGCATCGCCGGTGAGGCGCTCGTGGTGCTGCTCCTCCTCATGCCCCGCGCCCGCTCTCTGGGGGTCCTGCTTGGGGTGTCCCTCGGCATGCTGCTGCACCTCTCTTTTGCCACGTCGTTCCTCCAGCACTTCCAGAACTTCTCGGCGGTCATGCTCGTCCTCCTCGCTGCGTGGCTGAACGAGGCGCAGGCGCGCCGGGTGCTAGAGCAGAATCCGCTCCTCTGGAGGATGGCGCCCTGGCTCGCGTCCATGGTGTTTGGCAGCAGCCTCCTTGAGAGCTGTGGGCTCATGTCGTTCCCTTCAGCCCTCGCCCTGCGCTACACATCATTCCTTGTCTTCTACGGATGGCTGCTAGTCGCCATCGTTGTGGCGCTCACTAGCCGTCGAGCAGCCGCCCCAGCAGAAGGACCGGACGGCGGGCGTCGATCTGCGGTGCCCCCTTTCTGGCCGATCCTGGCCCTCGCGCTCATGAATGGAATGTGCCCCTACCTTGGCGTCAAGACGCGCAGCTCTTTCTCTATGTACAGCAACCTCCGTATTGACGCTCGCTCCTCTAACCACCTCTTTATGCCGACTAGCCCGGACTCGCTCGGCTTTCTCTCAGACACCGGAGGCGAGCTTTCGGATGGCTCAGGGTCGCCCGTGATGATAGCCGGACAGCCTGTATTCGAGCTGCCGTACATCGCCATCTGCGCGTACATCGCCGGCATGGAAGCTCCTGCCTGGCAGGGTTCTCGCCCCTCATCCCTCTCATTTGTGCGCTACGGCGTCCGCCGCTCGGTGCGCCCAGGGGACCCGCTGCCCCCCGACTGCCCAGGGTGGCTCGCCCGCAAGCTCCTGTTTTTTGCCCCCGTAGGCCCCGCCAGCGAGGCGCTGTGCGTCTGGTAGCCCTTCCGCCCGGGCGCCTCGGATGGTATGTGAGGTGCACGAGGCACCCCCATGGCACCGAGCGCGCACAGCAACCCATTTGACGTCACGAGCTTAGGCGAGATTATGGTGCGCCTCAGCGTTCCCAACGGAGAGCGGCTCGACGACACCGAGCGGCTCGATGTGGAGATCGGAGGCGCTGAGGGAAACCTCTCGATTGCGCTCGCCAGGCTCGGCCGGCGGGTGTCGTGGCTCAGCAGCCTGCCGGCAAACCCGCTCGGAGAGTACGTTCTGCGCACCCTCCGGGCCGATGGAGTTGACGTTTCAGGGGTGCGCCGCACCCCCTCCGGCCGCATGGGGCTCTACTTTATCGAGTACGCGACGGCACCCCGCTCGATTACCGTTACCTATGACCGGGCCGATTCCGCCGCAGCCCGCATGACCTCTGCAGATGTTGACTGGGATATCCTGCTCAACTCGCGGATTATCCACTTAACCGGGATCACTCCTGCCCTGAGCCCTTCATGCCTCGAAGTGACAAGGGAGAGCTTCAGGCGCGCCGTGGCACAAAATGTGCCGATAAGCTTTGATGTCAACTTTCGCGGAAAGCTTTGGAGCGCAAAGGCCGCCGCCGCCTCGCTGCGGCCCTTCGTTGAGGGTGCTCAGGTGCTCTTTTGCAAGAGCGCGGATGCTGAACTGCTCTTTGGCTGCACAGGCTCGCCGGAAGAGAGGTTAAGGAAGCTAAGCAAGCTGACGGGAGCTGCCTCCATCTTCTTGACCTGTGGCGAGGCTGGTGCAGGACTCCTGGAGCGCGGCGAGTTTCACTGGCAGCCGGCGGTGCCGGCTGCGGTTGTCGATCGCATCGGCAGTGGCGATGCCTTTGCGGCGGGGGCCTTGCATGGCCTGCTCGATGGCGACCCGCGGCTCGGCCTGCAGCGGGGCGCTGCGCTGGCGTCGATTGCGCTCTCGCAGCACGGGGATCGGGTCCTAACCTCGCCGCAAGAGCTCGATTCGGTGATAGCCCGCGGCGGCAGTGATGTATCTCGGTGAAGGAGGGATCTTGTATGGGAACAGCGGAGGCGATCCTGGCATCGAAGATCGTGGCTGTAGTGCGGCTTGATGACTACTCCCGTGCTGTAGACGTCGCCCGCGCGCTGCACGCAGGCGGGGTCGTGACCCTAGAGTTCACCCTCACTGGCCGGGGGGCGATTGAGGCGGTGTCAGAGACACGCGCTGCCCTCGGCGACTCAGTTCGGGTCGGAATAGGCACGGCGCTTACCGCCGCCGACACCCGCTCGGCGATCGATGCGGGGGCCCAGTTCGTCGTGACGCCCGCCCTGCGGCGGGAGGTAATCGCCGTATCCCTGCAGCACGGCGTGCCGGTAGCGTGCGGCGCCTTCACGCCAACAGAGCTCCTCGATGCCCATGAGGCAGGCTCAACCTTTGTGAAGCTCTTTCCCGCCTCTCTGGGGGGGCCGAAGTACATAAAGGACGTGCTCGCTCCCCTGCCCTTTCTCAAGATCATACCAACCGGGGGAGTGTCGGTTGAGAACGCCCGCGATTTCCTCGCGGCTGGCGCGGTCGCGGTAGGCGTGGGCGGCAACCTCGTCCCAGCGGCATCGGTGGCGAGCGGGGCCTTCGGGGAGATCACCCGGAATGCGCGCGCCTACGTTGAGGCGCTAGGCTAGCTAGCCACCTGGGCGCTCTTCCCCCTTACCAGAGCCCCTCTCCCGTGGTAGGTAGCTTGCCATGACACTTACGCCATCATTCGCAGTCGGAAGCTTCGTGCAGCACGCCCACTACGGCCCGGGCAGGATCGTGGGCTTTGAGGGGGAGTTCTACGTCATCCACTTCAAGGGCGATATCCGTAACGTCCCCTTCTCGTACCAGGAGATGAAGCCCCTTCAAACAACCGAAGATCCGGCGCTGCAGCAGGTCAAGCTCGCCGTGCTTGAGGTGCTCGGCGACTACGGCTGGGTTGACGCAAACCTTGAGATCAGCAAGCGCTGGATCGGGGGCACGATCAAGCTTGTTCCAGGCAAGGAGGACACCCAGCCGAAGGAGATTCCGATTGAGGTGTTCATCAAGAAGATTATCGGCGTGCGCGAGAAGCTGCGCGTGCTCGAGCAGAAGATCAACAACCATCCCAGCCTCGACGCCACAGACAAGCTGGAGCTGCAGGGCTACATCACACGGTCGTACGGGAGCCTCACAACCTTCAACTCGCTCTTCGCGGACAAAGTATCCCACTTTGTGGGCACGGGCTCCGGCGAAGGATAGCCGACACAAGCCAAAAACAGCCGAAACAAACAGCAGAAAACTGCTCCCCCGTGGCGCCTCCCAGTTGCCATCGCCCTCCAATGCCACTAATCTCGCCGATTCCCAAGTCGCCCCAAAGGGGCAGGAGGTTTTTATGAGCGTTGTGTACCGGGTAGTCGGCTTTTCGACTAAGGAGATGTCCGAGTTGCTTGTCTTTGACCACGGCACCCTCTCCGAGCTGCTGGAGCGATTTCCTATCAGCAGCTATCCGGGTCCCCTATCCGGGACCGTGGAGGAGATTCGGTGGGGACGCGAAGGATCGATGATCTTTCGCCTCCTGGAGGGCCAATCTGAGGGTGGCGAGCAACCGAAGTCGTGGGTTCCAGTGAAGAAAGATCCACGACTCTCAATACCCCCGCAGTGAGCCCCTAACCCAGGTTGTTTTTCAGAAAGGCGATCGCTTCTTTTGTGGCGACCTGGGTACCTGTTCGGCCCCATTATTCGTCTTTTCGTCCTAATTACGGGGCTAAAGCCTCGTGATCGGCTGGCCGTATTTCGTACAGGGCGAACTTCTTTCTGGGGTCAAGCACTGCTACCTCCTCCAGTGAAGCCTTCTGCTCAGGAGAAAGGCGCTCCTTACTGATGACTATTTGGGCCGTAGGCTGCTGTTGCGCAAGCGCCGCTATTCGGGCCGCCTCAAGCGGCGGCTTGTACTCAGACCAGCGGGGCTGGCTCCCCTGCACTATCGAGCGCGGCATCAGGTACGAGTAGACCTCAGGCGGCACGAGCACTGGCCGGCCTGCCTGCCAGTCTCGCTGCTGCAGGGCTTGGGCGGCGTAACACTCAAACCACTTTCCGAGCGTGATGCGCCGAAAGCTCGCTTCCCGAATCTTAAAATCCCCGAGCTGAACGCAGAAGAGCATGCCTGTAAAAACGGTGAACGCTGCCGTGGCGCTCCTCTGGCCAATAACCCTCGCACAAAAAGATTTTGCGCCCTCCAAGAAACAGCAAAATCCGATGCATGCAAGGAGAATGCAGGGCGCCAGCACCACTGACTCCCGCCACGGTGTCGGTCGTGAGAGCTGAAGAATCGCTGGCACTAGGACAGCCGGCGCTATAACCCCCCTGAGACGCCTCGAACGTCTCGCAAGCGACGCGGCAACCCACGCAAAGCCCCCACAAGCAAACACTGCAGTGCCCCATTCTAGGTGAATCTCTTGTGTCCGATCCCAAAGCTCGAGGGCTTCTCTCGGCAGCGGCCGCAACTGCTCCCAGAGAAAATAAAACTGTCGCTGATACTCCTCAAGTCGCGTGCTGAGGGAATCGCGAAAAAAGCTTCTTTCGCCATCCCCGCCGCGGACATACCAAGAGACGTGGCGCGACAGGAGCCGGCCGCGCCGGTGCGCGATCATTCCAAAAAGCGGAAGGCACCCGACCGCGCACCAGAAAACCACCCGAAAAATCGCTTTCCATCGGCGGCTCCTGAGCCATTCAAGCGTGAGAAGCACAAGGAAAACAGCCGCTGAGAGCGCGGGAGTATAGAGCGTAAGGAATCCCAAGGCGAGCGACAGCGCGAAGGCCACTTGATCCCTTAGGGTATCGCAGCCTACTGGGGCCCGCTGCAGCCGCAAAAAAAACAGCCATTGGAGGAATACGAGGGGGAACACGTGGCTAATCTCGTGCCAACCCGTCCGCGCTATGAACGCCTGGTAGGTGGACAGGGAACAGTACAGCACTGTTGCGGCGAGTGCGTGTGCAAATCCGAAAAGCTGCCTGCACGTGTAGTAAAGAAATATCGACGCAAGCCCCGCGTAGAACAATGCCGTGCATCGGGCGCCAAAAGACGCATCAATGCCGAGCAAAAAAGGAGCTACAGCCGGGTAAATCTGCCATGAAGACGGGTAGTCAGACTTCGGGATAATCGGGTTCCACCGCTGGCCCGTCGAGATCTCCCCGATTATGCGTAGCCAGCCCCGATCCTCCGACCAAATTGGTTGGATGGAAAGCGTCTCAACGACCAGCGCAAATGGAAGAGCCAGCAGGAGAAGGCAAGCAAAGAGGTCTGCCATCCTAAACGTGGGCGACCATGCTGAGGCGAACGCCAATAACGGAAAAAGTATTGCTAAACCCAGCGACAGCAATGCTGCCAGGGAACCCCAAAATCCTAGCGGCGAAGCTTGGGCATACCCGTTCTCAAAGGTGCCGAGAGCCCCAACTACAGAACAAAGCAAAAGCAAAATGAGGATGAAGGTGTCTCGGCGTATCACACTCTGTAAACCCTATCGGGGAAGCTAGTGCACCGTGACAGGTCCGTAAACCGTCTTTTCGAACAATGTCCTCTGCGATTGTAGGCCCCGGCGACAGGTCGCGCAGTAATCGGTAGCGATTACCGATTGAGGGGCAATCCAGTGCAGAGCCGACCCCCGCAACAGGGGCGAGGCACCGAGCCAGGGCCAGCATATGCCCACGCGCCAAAGGTTCCCTCTTGAACGAACCCCGTAGAGCGTTTCATACTCGCAGCGAATAAACACTGCCGAGAGCATATGCGATTTCGAGCCCTTCTAGCGTCCACTGTCCTCTGCTTATTCTCCCTGGCCTCATGCACGTCGGTGAGCGGGCTGCACGGCGCCCCGTCCGACATCGAGTCATCATCCCGAAATGGGCTGGAAAGCCTCTACCAGAGCGCCCCAGGGGCACGGGCGCTCGGCAATCAAGCTGCCGGTGTGCTCGTATTCCCAAGCATCATTAACGCCGGCTTCATTTTCGGGGCGCAGTTCGGCGAGGGCACCCTCTTTGAGCACGGAGATGCAACTGCCTACTACAGCACCACGGCGGCATCGTTTGGGTTCCAGGCAGGGGCGCAGAAGTTTGGCTATGCGCTCTTCTTCATGAGCCAAGAGGACCTCAACTACCTCAAGAAGTCCGACGGGTGGGAGGTTGCTGCCCTCCCGAGCCTCACCGTCATCGACAAGGGTGCCGCTGGCACCCTCTCAACAACCGCCTCCCGCTCCGGGATCTTTGCCTTCTTCTTTGAGCAGCGCGGCCTCATGGGAGGCATCTCTCTGCAAGGTGCAAAAATTACCCGGCTGGATGCCAAGCCGTAACCACCCCTTGTAATTTAGGGTTTGCTGCTCGAAATTCAGCGACACCGGTGGCTTGCCGTGTGGCGCGGGCTCCCAACGGCCCGCTCACGGCAGCCCAAAAAGTCGTAGCAAGTGCCATGCCTTTGGGCGTGACACAGTCAAGCTCTTGCGAAGGTACTGTAGGCGCTTGCCGCCGGCGAGCGATAGCCGCCAGCGCGGGATGCCGCCCGCCATGCGCGCTCAGCTGCTATGATTTTTTGCCCTCTTCTTGAGGGGCATTCAGCCGCCACGGGGATGCTCCTGAGTGCGTCCCGACCTTCCATGTTGCAAAACGGCCGTCGCTCATTGCGGTAATCCCGCTCGGCTCGCCGTCCGCCTCAAAGATCGCGTGAGAGGTGGTGATGTCTCCGCCCCTCATCCCCCACCGAAGCATCCCAGCGCCCGAAGTGGCAGGGTAGAGCAGATTGATCTCGGTTCCGTCCTGTGCCTTGGCCATCACACGCACAAACCACTCCCCCCCATCATCCTGGTAGATCTCGATCTCACCACCTGGCAGCATGGGGAAGCTGCCCTCTTCAGCCAAAGGCATGAAAGATGCCACCATAACGCCTGGAACACTCCCAGCGGTCCACTCTAGGGCACCCACTTTGTGAAGCCCCGTTAGGGGATTCCCTGCCGACCACCAGTCCCAGATATCGACTGCAACGCCCTTTACATCGACCCCCCCTAGCACCCTTGGAGCCTCCGGCGCGCCTTTGGCCTCTGTAGAGATCGCCGAAATGCCCGCCTTAGCCGCAGTTATCACCTCATCTGCCTGGGGAATGGCGTCGCCATTTGTGTCCTGCCAAACACCAACTTCCCGCAGCTCTTCGTCTTGCACGAGGGAGTCTCGATCCTTGTCGAGGGTTGCTAAGGGCTCAAAGCCGTGCTCCCACCGTTTGCCCCAGGTGTCGGTGCCAAAAAGCGCCCGGCTATCGGGCGCCACTCCTGCCGGGAGGCTTGGCAGCCACACGAGGAGCCCGTCCTCTGGACCTATCCACTCCCACGACTTGGCAGGGTGCCCAACGAAGTTGAATACCCTATAGGCAGTGAGGTCGAAGGTAGCTGCGTGAGATTTTGACCACCCACTTCCCAAGAGAGAGGGAGCGCCATCGCCATTCAAGTCAATGATCAGTGGTGAGGCTGTTGCGTTTAGAACCACCTTTACCTTTGGAGACGCGCCGGGAAGATCGATAATCCTGCCTTTGTACGTGTTGTAGCTCGTCTTAATCCCCGCCACGGTGCCGGTGTCGCCTACAGTGAACCCTGGGTTCTGGGCGAGGAAGGTGCTCGTGTCGAAAGCCCCCACGAAGGTTCCGTCTGCCGCGATTACAAGGGTCTTTTTTCTGCCCCAATCTCCCCACCATCTGTCCCAGTTAAGCGCTCGCTTGTCGCCTTGCGCTTTCATTTGGTCGAAAAAACTTCGGAACGTGCCGGTTGTATCCCCAACCTGTGCGGCGACGCGCTGATCAAACTCGGTTGTTAAGGTAATGCTGGTGTCAGCAAAGCCCTTAGAAGAATCAACGGAAGACACCGGAAAGAACACGTTGCTGAAAATATAGACCGGGATGGGGGTGGGGGTGCACTCCAAATTGCAGCCACAGCCGAGGATGCGAGCTGGGCCGTTTGCGACACCCCGGCAGTCACGCACATCTTCAGGGCTCCCGGCTGTGGCCGGCTGAACTGGCTTCCTTCTCTGCCCAAACGCTGAAGGCACGGCACCAAAGGCACATATCGTCGCTGCCACAGAGACCGAAACAAAAAGATACCGGATCTTTCTCATCTGCTCCCCTTTTTGCTAGGGCCCTCGACGATATTTCTCTCTGAGATTTTACGTGCTGCCGAACCGCAAGCGATATCGCAGTCGGCGTCAGCTACCTCTTAAGGATCAGAAACATCATCCTCCGGGTCAAGTTTTTTGTGCGGGAGGCGCGGTCCCCTGGGGCGATGAGCAGCCAATTCCCGCATTTTCGCAACGACATACGGAGCTTGGCTCGTCAACAGCCCGGGAGCCTGCCGGTGGCCACCGAGCTCTCCACCCTGCGAGGAGCCGGCATCCGCGGGGATGGAGGCTTTAGAATACGGCTCGTCTTCTTGACACGCCGGCGAAGAGGGTGCCCGGCGCGCAGGACCCAAATTATTGCGCCCCGCCCCGCCGCTCCAGCAGCTTGACGACCACTGCCTTCTGCGCATCCAGGCGATTTTCGGCCTGCTGAAAGATAATCGAGCGGGGGTCCTCGACCAGCTCGCGCGAGATCTCGTACCCAGCGTGAATCGGCATGTCGTGCATCACCTTCGCGCGGGATGCGGCGAGGAGCGAGTGGTTAAGCTGGTACGGAAGCATCCTCTCAATCCGCTCCGCTTTCTGCTGCGCGAACGCGGGATCGTTAAAGAACTCCATGTCCACCCAGGTGTCTGTGTAGATGTAGTCAGCGTGCTTGACGGCGTGCTTGAGGTCCCGCTCCCACTCCAGCCCGCCCCCGGAGCGCGGCCTATCGTTGACCGCTGGGATCGATGCGTCGCTGTTTGTTATTGGCGTCACGAGCACAAGCCCAACCCCGAGCGCTGCGGTGATCTCGATGAGCGAGTTGGCAACGTTGTTGTGCACCCCAACGTAGCACAGGGTTTTTCCCTCGAGAGCTCCGCAGTCCATGCGAATGGTGAGCATGTCAGCGAGGCTCTGGCAGGGATGAAAGAGGTTGCAGCAGCCATTGACGACGGGGACTTCTGACCCAGCCGCAATCCTCTCAAGATCCTCATGCCGCTTCATGCGGGCCACGATCAGCGAGACATTGCGCGAAAGGTACCGGCTCTCGAATGAGATGTCGGTAAGCTCGAAGTTTGAGGTCGCCCAGTCGATGTAGATGGCGTGCCCGCCCATCTCAGTCATCGCCGCCTCAAACGACACCCTCGTGCGAGTCGAGGTCTTCTGGAAGAGCATGGCTATGCTGCGGCCCATCATGGCGCCGTTGTAGTACGTGCGGTGGCGCTTGACGTACACGGCGAAGTCAAGCAGCTCCCGAATGTCATCGTCCGTCCAGCCTATCCAATTCAGCAGGTGCTTCATCAGGCCGCTCCCCCTCGTGCGCGGGGAGCAGTCTGGATCATTGCGCCCGCTAATTCCAGCAAAAACAGCGGTAAGGGCGCGCGCCACACCCTCCAGAGCCATGACCCCTCTCACTGCCACATAGACAGCGTGCTGGTAGGAACGCGTGTGGTGGCCTTCCCGCCGCACGGCGGAAGGGCGCGCAAAACCTAAGGAGACACAATGAAAACGAATCGCCTCACCCCCCTCGCACTCATCGCTACCCTCTGCGCAGCTGGATGCGCCTCTAATTCAGAGCTCCAAAAGGTGCAGGCTGACGCCAGGGACGCCCAGCGCCTCTCTGAGCAGGCGATGGCCAAGGCGCGCGAGGCTGATGCGCGCTCCCTCAGCACTGAGGAGGCCCTCAACCGCAGCTACCGCCACACGCTCCGAAAGTAAGCGCCTCCCCCGCATTTGGGGGAGGATCGCCTCTTTGCTCCTCGGCGGTGGGGCCTTCCTCTGCTGCTGCGCGCCACTGGCCGAGGAGTTCCCGCTGCCCGAGGATCCGGGCGACACCGTCGTGGGTGCTGTCAGCCAGACCTCCGTCAGGAAGGGGGAGAGCCTTCTCGACATCGCACGGGCCTTTGATCTGGGACACGACCAGATCGTGCTCGCAAACCCGAAGCTGAACCGGTGGGTTCCGGCCGTCGGCGCCGCAGTGCGACTGCCAGCCCGCTACGTGCTGCCCCCCGGGCCACGGCGCGGGCTCGTGCTGAACCTGGCTGAGCTTCGGCTGTATTACTTCCCGCCCCGCTCTGGAACGGTCATCACCCATCCCGTGAGCGTCGGGGACATAGACTGGAGAACCCCCCGCACCACAACGTATGTCGCGGCAAAAGTTGTGGACCCCGCCTGGCGCCCCCCTCCCTCGATTCGGGCTGAACACCGCGCCGAGGGGGAGGAGCTGCCTGAGAGCATTCCCGGGGGTGCCGCGGACAACCCGCTTGGCCACTTCGCGCTTAAGCTCGGAATTCCTGCGTACCTCATTCACGGCACCGACGAGCGGCGCGCCTTCGGAATCGGGATGCGCGTGAGCCACGGCTGCATCCGTCTCTATCCAGAGGACATTGAGTCGCTTTTCCCCCGTGTTCCCGTTGGCACAACGGTGAGGATAATCGACGTGCCGATCAAGGCCGGCTGGCGCGGGGAGCTCCTCTACCTTGAGGTGCACCGGCCCCTTGAGCGAGAAGAGCAGGAAGCGCTGCCGCCTCCCTCCTTTGAACAGCTTGAGGCCACGATTGCGGCGGCTCTCAGGGGCGACAGCCGCTACCTCGATACCGATCTTGCGCTGAAGGTCTTTGCCCGGGGCGACGGTGTTGCCACGCCGATCGGCAGGCGCAGCTAAAGCAGGAAGAAACAGCGTCTTGAACTGGAGGCTTCCTTTGGGTCCCCGACTCATGATACGACGCGCCAGGCATTCGGGGTGCGGAGCATGACCTCCAGCCGAAAGCGTTGAGCGAGGTATGAGTATGGAAGACGTGGCAAAGAAAGCGGTTGGTATTCTCGACGAGTTTAAGGCCTTTGCTTTCAAAGGCAATGTCGTGGACCTGGCGGTGGGCGTCATCATCGGCGGAGCGTTCGGCAAGATCGTCGATTCTCTCGTCAAGAACGTCATCATGCCGACCGTGGGGTGCATTATTCCTGGTGACCAGGGGTATCTTGGCTGGAAGCTCGTCATCAACGGCAAGGATATTCCCTACGGGGCTTTCATCGGTGACGTGGTGAACTTCCTGATCGTGTCGTTCGCCCTCTTTATCTTTATCGTAAAGTTTCTCGGATGGGTGATGCGGACCAAGACAGCGGAAGCAGCGGCTCCCCCTCCGCCACCAGCGCCAACCCCAACGGAGCACCTCCTGGGTGAGATACGGGACCTGCTGAAGAAGAAGTAACCGTGTGCGGCAGGGCTCGCCACGAGCCGTCCTGCAGCCGCGGCCGGGGCTAATACTTCACGCCAAGCAGCTTCTTCATTGCCTGCACCTCAAGCAGCTTCTCAAAGTACGATAGGAAATCAGTCCCCGGCTCGGGCTTCGTCGTTCTCGTCGTTCCAATGATCGCAAAAGCCATCTCATCGGTCGTGTTCTCGCCGAGGTATATCGTCCTCGGCGGGCTGAACGGGTTGTACGGATTACCGGCTGAGTTGTCAAAAATCGCCTCAACATGGAGCTTGTCGCCTGCCTTCATAGGAAACGGTTCCTTGAGGCGATAGCGCGACTGCCAATTAAAGTCCCAGTTCTTGAGCTCAAGTATGAGCTTTCGGTCCGCAGCATCCTTGCCCTGGTGCCACACCCGGAACTCCTTGCCGAGGTAGTGCATGTGGGGGCTGATAAGCCAAAGGTCACAATCGGCCGGGATCATCCGCATGCCCGTCGACTTAAATCTCGGCACGCCCTTTGGGATGATGCGAAAGCTCGTGTCCGCCACGAAGCCGTGCACGTACTTCTCGGGCTTCTTCTTCTCAAACCAGACAGCCAGCCGAGAATCGCTGTCGACTTCGGGCTTGCCCGAGCGGTGGTAGTGCAGCTGAAGGAAGATGTCTGAGGTTGGGGGAATCACGTTGCACGCCCCCGCTGGATTCTCGAGCGCGCCCGTTCCAGGCACCCAGCCGCCCAACCCGCCCCCAGGGTTGTCCTTGTTGCGCTTGATGGTCGCTGGATTCGGCACAAATCCCAGCCCCATTCCTGACTCGTAGCCTGGGCCGTAGTCCTCGTCCCCCTTGCCAACAGGGAGGCTTTTGCCGAGCCGGTTCTGGGCATCGAGGACTGCCCCGGTGCCGTCGAAAAACCAGAGCGCGTGGTGCACAATCTTCTTGTTGCCCGGAATGAACTGCGTCTTTGTGATGTACAGCTCCTCCTTGTTGTTCAGGGGAAAGGCGATCGTGCGGTAGTGGTCATCGCCGTTTGCCCCGAGGTGGAATGTGCCTGGCAGCTTAAGCACTAGGTCAGGGGCTCGCCGGTCGTCCCACTCATCCCGGGGCCGAAAGCTCAGCGGCTTCGGCGCATCGGCAGGATTTCCCTTGGGGCACCCCTCTTCCACCCATGTTCGAATAAGGCCTATCTCTCGTGCTGACAGGCTGATGTCATCCTTTAACGGGACTCCGCCCGTTATTGGCCACGGGGGCATCAGGCGCTTTTCAGAGTAATCCCTGATGTCCTCCGCCCAATTAAGCGCATCCGCGTACTTCATAAGCGAGAACGGGGCAACGTCCTCCGGGTGGTGGCAGCGCTGGCAGTGGCGCTGCAGAATCGGCTCTATGTCGCGGTGAAACGTCACCGTTCCCTCCCGCTTTGGCTCCGGCTTGTCACTCACGAGCTGACAGCCGATTGCCTGGGTGTGCTTGTGGGAAACCTCCTTCCCAGCCAGGATCTCCCCGAGCGTGTCGGAGAGATACGGGTTCTTGGCCACATCCAGCCGCGTCGTGCGGTCCTGGTACTGGTCGTCAACTGCACCGAAGTAGCGAAGCACCAGGTTCCTGTCCATCACGAAAACCTGTGGGGTCATGTCCGCGAGAAAGTGGCGGGCAACCTTGTGCGAGGGATCGTGCATCAGCTTGAAGCCGACACGGAACTCCTTGGCAAAGCTCTCAAGCTCCGGCCGGCCCTCCACATCACACACTACGCCGATCAGGGACACGCCCTTGTCCGCATACTTCCCCGCAAAATCGTTCAGCACCGGCACGTAGCGATTGGAGACAGGGCACTGTGGGTTGAGGAACGCCACCACCGTTGCCTCCTTGCCGCGCAGCTGCTCAAGGGTGTGGGCAACACCTTGAGTGTCCACCAGCTCCACTGGCCGAACCGGCTTGTCGAGGCGCAGGATCGCCTGCAGGCTCGCAGCATCTTGTCCCTTGGAAGCCGCTGCGGTCTCCCTCTCCTGTTCCCCTCCCGGAGCCCGCGGGGGAAGAGCGATGTCACCAAATCCGGCAAGGCCAAGCCCCACCACTAGTCCCTGGGCCAACGCCCGCACCCCTGAAGGGCGCTGAGAACTAGCCGGGTTTGGCGAAGACGTTGTTGGGTGCTGAATAGCCATCGGGAGCTCCTTAAGTGCAAGGCGTCAATCGGGGATGTTCGGCAGGATACTGCGATACGCTCAGCTGGAGTGTGCACTGAAGACCCGTTGTGATCCAGGGTCCCCCTGCCGACCGCATCCTGTCTGGGGATCCCCGATCGGGCAGCCGCTCGGGAACGTCAGCCAAGGCCGTTTCCTCTCTGCCTAATTCCTCCCAAAACCCTCCATTTCGGGCTGCTACCATCAATTCTTGCAGATCGAGACAGACGGCCCAGATTTCGGCTTAAGGGACTCTCCTGCAGCAGAGCTTCCCTTCACACGTCCCGGTGCCAGCCGCACTCTGCTGGCACCGTGATGCGTGCTCTCCCCGTTCTGATTCCTGCTCTCATTTCTCGCTCTGAATCGGCACCAAATGAAATTGCCTTGCCTCGGCGCTCTTGTAAGCTGGAGGCGAACACTTTCTTCAGGACCCTTGAAGGATGCCGAGCTACCCGCGTG
>JAFMJG010000077.1 GCA_017853605.1 bacterium | reverse complement strand
TCTCGTCATACATCCTTGGGCAATTGAGCCCTCTCAGCCGCCGTACTGCCAGGTGACGTGTGGGTGCTGGTTGAGGGGGTTTTGTCTACCTATGAGAACTGAACACACTACGGATTTAGGCAGTTGCCCAGCCATCAAACTTGAGGAGCGTAGCATTTCTTTCGCCAATAATCCATCAGACTGCGAACAAAAACATGACACAAATACCTGAAACCACGAATGTATAAAAATATAATTCACTTTAGGTGAATTCTATCTTTGACGCGCACCATCGTACGAAGTATTCATCATACACAAATATTCAATAAAATCGAATCGTACCTGCCCTGGCAACAATAAGCGCAATAAGACGGGGGAATATGCAGAACAGCGACAAGACCGGGAACGGAGCCGAGGGTGCTGCAGCTGATCGAAAGGGGGAGGGGGCACAGGCTGCCGAGAGCGATGTCCTGCGCTACCGCAGCATGGTGACTGAGATCGCTGACTCCTTCCCGGCCATCTGCGCTTCGTTTGACTCGAGCGGCCGGTGCCTCTTTGTCAGCAATGGGGCTCGGCACGTGATCCCGGACGGCAAGGTGGAGGCAGGTAGCTTTGGGCAGATCCTCGAGCGACTAGCTGGCGGCGAGGGCACCTGGCCAAAGGCGCTGGCGGCCTCCTTTGAGTCCACGGCGCCCATCTCAGTCAGGTTTTCAGTTCCGGCAGAGAGGCCGAAGAAAATTCTGGCCCTCTTGCGGATCCGCGAAGGGAGCGGCAACCGGGAATCGCACCTTCTCGCTCTTGATGTAACGCATGAGGATCCTTCGCCAGGCGAGGGGGCCACGAATGGCGCTTGGACGGAGCATCAGGTCTCCTTAGTTGCCCATGAGTTGCGTAATCCCCTCTCAACGGTCCAGGCAGGGCTTAAGATCCTTGAGAGGTCGCCTTCAGAGGACCAGGCCCGCTTCGCCCGAACGTCGATGCAGCGCCAACTGCGCCACATCAGCAGGCTCATAAACGATCTCCTGGAGACCTCAAGAATCAAGTCGGGGCGACTAGTGCTCGATCGGTCGCCGGTTGATGTGGGGGAGATCGTTGTGTTGGCCCTCGAGATGTGTGGCGAACGTGGGACGAAGCCGGGCTTGGAGGTAAAAACAGTGCTTCCGGAGGTGCGCGCCACATTCCTGGCTGATGGTGATCGCCTGGCTCAAGTGGTGGCAAACCTGGTCGACAACGCCGTGAAATTTACTCCGGCTGGGGGGGCCATAACAGTTGCGGCCAGGTATCTCGACACCGAGGTTGAGATCTCTGTCTCTGATACCGGAACCGGCCTATCACGCGAGGCGGTGGAGACGCTCTTTAAGCCCTTTGGGCAGCTGGAGCGCTCTCGCAGCATGTCTTGCAACGGCCTCGGCTTGGGGCTCTTCATTGCAAAGTCCCTGGTTGAGGCTCACGGCGGCAGGATAGAGGCACGCAGTGAAGGGCTCCATAAAGGGAGCTCCTTCACCGTCTTCATTCCCCTCATTTCGGGCTAACTATTGGCTGATTATGGCTATTCCAGATAGCGGCCGTAAGGAGCGATGAGCGCCATATCCCGGTGCAGTGGATGGCAACCCCAAGCAGGGGCAACGGGGACGCGGCACGTAGTCAGGATAGGGCTTAAAACGGGCAAGACACGCAGATACGATCCATGTCCCCCTCTTACGCATACCGACGACACCTCTCCCCTCTCTTTAAACGCGAGCCTTTTTGACTAGCAACACCGGTGTGAGATCCTAGGGCTCATTCGCTCATCGGGCCCGGCCCGCATGGGCTCCATACGGGAAGATACACGAAGGAAGGGTTTTGCGGGTGTTCCCTTGGCGCCACATCTGGGTGGAGCGAGGTGGGTGCCTGCATGGTGCGGTTTTTTTTAATTCTCCTTTCAAAGAAAGAGAGGGACAGAGATGTCCAATAGGCAGAAGTGGCTCGGTCGGGTTGAGGCTAGGGCCTACAGCGTGCGAGTCATGGTCGAAGCGATGCGGCAGCATCTCCTCGCAGTCACGCACTATCGACGGATAGTCGATTCTCAGGTTGGCTCGATTAAGCGGCAGTATGCCAAGCTGGACTGGAAGGACCAGCGCACGGCCAAGAATCTTCTCAGACGGATGGCTTCAACCCTCAGGGGTGACGAGAAGAATCATCTTTTGTCTTTCACGGAAGAGGCTGGCCAAGGGGACACCAAAGCCCCAAGGAAGCGTGGTCGACCAAGGACGAGACTAGCCTAAAGTTTCTGGGAAAGGATTCTGGTTTTTCGCCCAAAGCGAGAATCTGGTTTGGCACTTCGTGTATCCTTTCCTCCCAAGCAAAGCCCACAACTATTTCAATACATGTCGCACTGAAGCCGCGTGCAGGGGCCACTGGCGCATGTTTTGCGCGTCACCAGCCGGCGGATTGCGTCCAGTTTGCCTGCAAACCTGCCGCATCACGGCAAGGCCTTCACGAAAGACGCCATGGCCCAGTTGCCCATATCGCCGCGAGCCACGCCGCTGCCTATTGAGAGAGACAGGGTAATAGTTCTGGCGCTACCGAGCGCCACATCAACAACCTGAGGGAGGCTTCGCCCTCCCATCGTGCCGCTCCGGAAGATCGCGTCGCCCGAGTCATTAATTACCGAAAATGAAACCCCTGAGTCGTACAGATGGGTGGACTCGTGTGCGGGCATGACGATCGCCTGGAACCGGCTGAAGCCCGGCGGCACGGCGAAGAGCGCACTGGCATTTGCCTTCATTCCGATGCCCTTCGTAAAGGAGGTGCCGCACCAAAATAGGGGATTTCCTGCCGCTGACGTGTCGTAGCGCATGTAAGCCCCAGAGTCGGTCTGCTTGAGGGCCGGGCCATCGCTCAGGTACACACGCTCCGCCGCGCTGGGCAAGGCAAGCGGCGGCAGAAAGGCCTCGGCGATCCGCCGCCGAAATCCGTTCGGGGCGTGCTGGTTGAATGCCATCGTCCAGTCCAGAACGCTCGAGATGGTGACGGTGATCGAGACAGCCCCAAGGATGCCGAGTGTCAAAACGAGCCTTCGGCTATGCGGCAGCGTGAGAGCGGCAACAGCAATGCCCAGCGCAAGCAGGGGGAGAAAGTCTGCCTCATAGCGTTGCGTGATAAAAAAGAAGCCAAGCAGAGTGATCGCCTGCGATAGGAGGCAGCAGGCGTACACCGCCAGCAGCAAAGGCGCCCTTCCCCGGACAAGCGCGACAATGCCCAGAGCCGCGCTAAGCATGGCAGCACAGGAGGCAAAAGTGAGAGAAATCGTCTGTTCGCGCCAGTGGCGCATGAAGAGCTCTGGTTCGGTGATCTCAGAGCTGATCATTCGCACGTACGGCGCCGTGTGCGAGAAGTAGCCCCAAAAAAAGCCGAAGTAGTGCCTGAAAGCGGTTGGAAATCGTGCGAGGTTGAACTTGCCCCCGATGTCCGTCGGATCGAGGTAGAACCCCTGGTACGTGACGAAGAGAAACGGGGAGCCGAAGCGCTCGTTGTTGTACCAGAGCTGGATGGCGACGCCGAGCAATGCGGGCATCATCGCCGCGAGGCGGAGGAATGCTGTGCGAACGATGCTCCCCTGAGCCCTGCCCTCAGGGCCGAGCCTCCACAAGAAGACTACCGGGGCGGCGAGACAGATAGGCGCCCCAAATGTGACGCGTGACAGGAGCGCTACCGCGAGGCCCGTCGAGAAGATGGCCCGGCCGAGCAGGGGGCGTTCCACTCCCGTGCAAAGCAGCAAAATTCCATAGAGGGCCGCCAGCCCGCCTGCAAGCCCCCACAGCGATGCCTCATGAAAGATGCGGCTGCATGAGACCAGGTACAGAAGGGGCGTGCCAAGCGAGAACGAAAGAATCAGGATGCCCGCTAGGGCGGCCCGCTGCCGGGGTTCAAGGGCCCCGTTCAGCCGCAGCGCCCGCGTTAAAATCAGCCCAAACACTCCGGCCGAGATGCTCGCCGCGAGGAAGCACGATACACGAGCCCATAGCCCGAAGTGAGGGGGTGACATGGCGTTGAAAAAAATTCGGAGGAGGGCTGGAAAGGGCCCGAAGTACATGTACGTCCTGTCGCCCTGCCGCAGCGCCTCAAAGCTGATGGCATCCGGCGCGATGTCGGCCCCTCCTCGGAGCAGGGCCGAGCCAAGGGAATCGTAGCTCGCACTGAGCCACTCAGCGGCAAAAAAAGTTCCGGTGCCATAGGTGACAAACCAGGCGAAGACGGACAGGACAATTACGTAAGTGGAAATCAGCGAGCGGCTCATGGTGAACCTCTAGAGGGTAGGGAGTTCGGGCCACTCATTGCAAGTCTTTAAATCGGCTCAGGATAGCGGGAAGCGTAAAGCGATCGGGCGTGGGAAGGCCCTGAATGCATAGTGCAGAAGCGCGCACTCGGGACCCTCTACCGCCGCACTCTCTAGCTTCGGGCACCGGGGTAGGCGGCGCGCATACGCGCCCAAGCGCCTCAAGGGCATCGACTGGAGTCCTCACAGGGGTGCTGTTTCCTTCGCCCCTTTGTGAGGTAGCACCATGGGAGCCTTGCAGGCGCTGCGGCCGTGCAGTGCAGAGGCCAATGGCTGTTCCTGATTGTCCCGTGAGCTCTCCTTTGCAGCCGGCTGTCTCAGTGGCTGAGAACACTCCATCGGATCGGTAATGTGGACGCACTGTGGGTCAGCAGACGCATATCTGCAGCGCAGTGCCCAGCGCAAGGAGTCAGAAGAGGATCCCTGCTGGGCTGCACCTGCTATTTTTTTCTTGAGTAATTCAGGAATTCCTTTACCATCAGAAGGAAGGTCGGTAATTAGCCGACTTTTTGGGAAGCTAAAGGAAAGAATGAAACCACTCTTTGCACATAACCCAGAGGATTTGCGCGGAATTTCGCGCGAGTCTTTTGGCGTCTGCCGGACTGGCCGGCAGGGTGCGGCGTTTCCGTCGTTCTTGAGCCTCTGATCCCCTTCCTCATCTGACGGCGAGGGGCTCAGCAAGAGCGCCCGAAAGCTGTCGTCACCAAGAAAAAGCAATTTGTGTGGCCGTGTGGGCTTGGCCGCGCCGTTTGGCGCGTCGAGTCCGCGTTGCCCTGGGCGGGTTCAATTTGTGAGTTGGGACGGATAGGAGAGCAGCTAATGAAGTCACTCGTGGCCGGCCGATAGCCGGATATTTCAAGTAGGCGTCACCGATCTCGTGAGGAATGCCTCGTGGGCGGTGCGTGGGCCTCCGGCGTAACGGAGGAGCCTCGCTTTTCAGCAGGGGGCTCGGGGTTTGTCTGTGCGCGAATTGGGGATCTTTGAGAACGCAGGGTGGCAGATGCCCCCTGCTGCATATGGAGTAGACGAGACAGCGATGTCGTCGGGCGCTTGCGCAGCTGCGAGCGCGCCCGACGACAGAGCGAGGTTAGGTGCCTCTCTCGATATCGGTCGTCTGGGGCGAAGGGTTTTTATTTCAAGTTAAGGAGGAGCCATGAGCGCTTCAAACAAGGCTAAGAAAGTTCGGCTGGTTTCAGGGAAAAGGGACGTGTCCGCGAAACTTACGGTAGTGAGGCCTCTTGAGGACTCTCGCGCGCCGAAGAGATCCGCCGTTCAGGCGGTTCTGGCAGGGGCCAAGAGGGTAGCGGAGGCAAACTGGCTGACGCTCCTTGCCCAATGGGACGCGCACCGTGGAGTGATGCTTTCCAAGCTTGGGGTGGTTGCCGGCATGATTGTGGCGCCCACCCTGACCTGGTGGAGCAGCGGCACGATCGTCGACAGCCTCACGGGCAGCAGCCAGGGAGGCAGCCTTGGACTCGAGGTAGGCGTCTTCACAGGAAGCCTGCTGGTGATGGGGCTTCTTCCCATCGCTCTCGGGTCCCTGGAGCGGCTCTCGGACAACCAGATCTTCGTCGCCGTCTTCGGGAAGCTTACCCGTAAGGTGGTCTCCTTTAGCCAGGAGCACCTCGCAAACTCGAGCCTGTCGGAGCTGATCCGGCAGGTCCGCGAGCGGGCGGTGTGGCGAATGATGACCATGGCGAGAAGCCAGCCAGGGATCGCCCGAAACGCGGGGATGCTTCTGGTCACAGGATACCTGCTGGCGGCGCAAGCGCCGGCTCTCGTGCTGGTGCTGGCGCTCTTCAGCCTGCCTTCAATGGTGCTGGAGGTTCGCCACGCGCTCCGACGGAGCGACCTGGACGAGAAGCTGGCTCCGACGTGGAGCGGCCTGTGGGGAGATCTGGACCGGATGCTGTCAGCCCCTGCGCTGATGATGCTGCAGAACTTTGGCGCAGCGCTCTGGTTCGCCGGGCGCTACAAGAGGGGCGTTGATGCCGCAAGCGCGCAGGAATGCGAGCTTGAGCAGAGCGCCGTCCTTAAGCGTTTTGGGTGTGCGGCACTCGTGAGCGTTGGGCTGCTTGGCAGCGTCTTGGTCCTTATCAAGCGCGCCCAGTTGGGCTCGATGTCTGCTGGTAACGTGGTGCTGGTCTTCGGCGCGATGACGAGCTTTGCGGGGTGCCTCGCAGAGTTCGCGTCGTCGCTCGGCCAGCAGTGGAGCCAGTCAGAGTCGATCCATCAGCTGATGGAGCTGCTCTCCCATCGGTACACGGAAGGGGTCACCCTTCGGCACGTGCCGGTGGAGGAGGAATACAGCCAGGGCGGGGCGCCGCTGCAGGGAGGAGCGCAGGCCGGCTCGGAACTGGTCTTTAACAACGTGTCTCTCCAGTATCCAGGCGCCGCTGAGGGGCAGTACGCCGTGCGGGGCGTATCCTTCAGGGTGAAGCCGGGAAGCGTGGTGGCAGTTGTCGGGCCTAACGGCGCTGGCAAGAGCTCCACCATGAGCCTCCTGCTTCGGCAAATGTCGCCTACTGGGGGACAGATCTCCATCAACGGGAAGCCGATTGAGGAGATGTCGGGCGAGGAGTTCGCGGGCCATGTTGTGATGCTCCCCCAAAAACTGGAGCATTTCAGCCTGAGCGTTCGTGCTCTCCTCAATCTTGGCCGCCCTCACGGAGAGGCGAGCGACGAGGCGCTTTGGCGAGAGCTGGAGCGCCTTGGGGCCGCTGATTTCGTGCAGAAGTGGCCAAGGGGCCTGAACACGAAGTTCGGCCAGCAGCGGGAAGGAATTGAGCCGTCAGGCGGACAGCTCCAGCGGCTGCTGCTCGTGGCAGCCGTTCTCGCAAAGCGGGGGCTCGTCGTCATGGATGAGCCGGTGTCTGCCGTGGATCCAGAGGCGGCGAAGCGCTTCTGGGACGGGCTTTTCCGGGAGAGGACGGGCCGCACCGTTATCTTCTCCACTCACCACCTGGGCGCTGTGCGGCGGGCGGACATGATCCTCTTCATTGAGGACGGCCGCCTCGCCGCGCAGGGGACACATGACGAGCTCATGGAGTCCTCTGAAAAGTACAGGAAACTGTTCAACGCCCAGGCGGATGATTACCTCTAATGTTGTGGGGCAGGATGCCCGGGGAGAACAAGTGAGGCCGCGCCGGCAAAACCAGCGCGGCCTCACGCAGCTCCCCGCGAGACAGCTGCCCGAAGGTTCTTAAAAAACCTCGCTCTGTCTCACCTTTTTTGTGGCGGGCTCTCGTCGTGCTTAGCCTGGAAGATCTTTCCGGGGTTGAGGATGCCCGCCGGATCAAATGCGCGCTTGATGCCGCGCATTATCTCAATCTCCTCTTCGCTTCGCGAGTAGGGCAGGAATTCCCGCTTGAGAAGCCCCACGCCGTGCTCGGCTGAGATGCTGCCGCGGTGCTTCTGCACGAGCGAAAAGATGGTGTGGTCGGCCTGTCGGCACTGCTGCCAAAACTCTGCGTCCCCTATTGAGCTGGTCTTGAGGACATTGACGTGCAGGTTCCCGTCGCCGACATGCCCAAACACAACAACCCGAAGGCCGGGGTAGGCTTCGTTAATAGCAGAGTGAAGCTCGTGCAGGAACGCCGGAATTGCCGGGACAGGGACCGATATGTCGTTCTTGTGTAGCGTGTAGTGCGAGGAAAGAGTCTCGCTGATCAGGTCTCGAAGGTTCATGAGCTCTTGCGCCTGCGCACGCGACTCGCTCACCACTACGTCAACGATGAGGCCCTCCTCGTAGGCCTTGCCGAACGTCTCAGTGAGGTGTTGCGGGGCGGCCTGGTCGTTAAGCTCGCACTCAACAAGGATGTATGCCGGATGCTGCTTGGACAGGGGATCTCGCAGGCCGCGGTGATGGAGCACCTCCTGCATTGCGCGGCGCTCCATAAACTCGAATGCGGAGAGGTCCCGCAGGCTGTCCCGGCAGAAGGCAAGGAGCGGCAGGATATCATCGTTCGACCGCAATCCGCACAGCACTCGGGCAGTGTCCTTCGGCGGCGTGACCAGCCGAAGGGTGGCTTCAGTGATAATTCCGAGGGTCCCCTCAGAGCCGATGAGGAGGTGGCGCAGGTCGTAGCCGGTGTTGTTCTTGAAGAGCGCTCCATTGAGCCTCACGAGATCGCCATTCCCGGTGACAGCGACCAGCCCGACTGCCCAGTCGCGGATATTGCCGTACTTAATGACACGAATCCCTCCGGCATTCGTGGCAAGGTTTCCGCCGATCTGGCTTGAGCCACGGGTCGAGAAGTCTACCGGAAAGTAGAGTCCGCTCTCGGAAGCGGCAGCCTGAATGCGCTCAAGCACAACACCAGCCTCGCACGTCAGGGTGCGGTCGATACGGTTTACCTCGAAGATCTTGCGCATGCGCTCAAGCGAGATCACGACCTCGCCGTGAGCGGCGGTCGCGCCACCGCTCAAGCCGGTGCGCCCGCCTGAGGGCACAAGCGGCGTGCCGCTCTCCTTGCATAGCCGAACGACTGCTTGAACCTGCTCAGCAGCAGCCGGCAGGACAACGAGCGAAGGGGCGGGCTTGAAATCCTTAATCCAGTCCCGTCCGTAAAATTGGAGCGATTGCTCATCCTGTAATACTGCATCGCGGCCCAGAATCTCCTGAGCCTGGCTTGCCAACCTATTGATATCGCCCATGTATATTCCCCTGAAGCAATCGCCGCCAAGATTGAGATTAGAGGGTACGCCAGCCAGCCTCACGACGGTGTGCGTTGGCTCCCAGGTTCTCTTAGTGAAGTAGGTAAGTGTCTACCATGAAGTACCTTCAGGATCTTAAAGCAAACGCGCGCCTGTATAAAGACTGGATCCTGTCATGGCGATCCGTGCCGGTTCGTCCCTGGATTAAGGCAGCGCAAGCGTACCGCGCGGGCAATTTTGAGGGCGCAGTGGAGCTGTACCGTAAGGGACTCAAGTCATACCCCTTTAGCCCGGCCCGACTGAACGCAATGCTCGACCTCTCGCACTGCCTCTTCCGGCTGCGCAGGTTTGATGAGGCGGAGAAGACGCTTCGCCAAGCTTCAGTCGTAGCCCCAAATGAGCGTGAGGTGTACGTGCGGCTGGCGAGGCTGCAGCTCTGGCTCGGGCATTCCTCAGAAGCGGCATGGACAATACGAACCTGCCTGCAGAAGGTGCCGATAGACCCGGAGCTCGTGACGCTTTTTATCACAGCGGTAGTGGATGGCGGCGGATCAGCGCACCTAGTCAGGGAGGCTAGAGAGCTGCGCCAGTCGCTGCACTATGAGCCGGAAGCCTTCCCTCGGCTTGAGGTGGCCCGCCTGCGCCTTGAGCTCTTTTCCCCGGATATCGAGGAGGAGGCGCGCGAAGCGCTCTCCAAGCTGGCAACTGCTGACCGTGGGCCCTTTGATGCGGTCATTGCTTTTGCCCAAGTGCTGCTCCAAGAGGGCAAGCTTGCCTATGGCCGGCATCACCTGCATAGGGCGCTCGCTGTCTCGCCGGAACACCCGAAGGTCCTTCGGCTGCTCGCAAAATCCTACCTTGAGAACGGAATCTTCTTCGAGCCAGAGTATGCGGTGCAGCTTGCCACTCTTGCCTGCCAGGCGACGGGGTGGAAGGGGGTCATTGAGATGCACACGCTGGCGCAGGCATACGTGGCCAATGGGGACAAGATCTCAGGCTTGCTCATCGCCAGCCGCGCCAAGGACATGGGCAGGAGGCTACTGGGCGCCTACCCAGAGGCCCAAAAGCTTGAGCAGCTCATCGAGCAGCTCTCAACCGGCACTCAGGCTTAAGGTTTCACGCCTCGCCGAGGGAATCCTCCTTTACAGGTAATGACATTCCTGGGTCTTCGGGGCACTATCACCGCATGAAGACAGAGCCCCCGTGGCTTCAAAATCTGCTCGCTGTCGCAAGTTCCCTGCCAGAGACCTCTGAGCTGCCCCACACGGAGGTAGCTTTTCAGGTCTCAGGAAAAAAGTTCGGCTTTGCATTCCCTCCCCCTCGCATAACCTCAGGGGCTTCTGCGGCAGCGTTGCTAGAGGGAAGCGACTCGACCTTTCAGCAGATCCTCTCTGGGGCGCTGACGCCCCAGAGGGCTTTTGTTTCTGGCCTCCTGTCGCTGAGCGGGGACGCAGAGGCGCTGCTGCGAGTTACGGCGCTTTTTGCGGGCTGCGCGGCGAGTGCCCGTCAGTAGGCAGCCTGGGCGCTGGGGCTGCTGGTTTGACTGCAGCCCCCCAGCCCGGGCTATACTCGCCTTTGAGCTTGCCTTTTCGAAGTGACCCTGATGCTGGAAGATGTTTACCAGGAAGTGATCCTGGACCACTATAAGTGCCCGCGTTGCCAGGGGGTCCTGATTAACCCGGACCGCAAGGTGGACCTTCACAACCCGCTGTGTGGCGACCAGATTTCGCTCACGGTAAAATTCTCGGGCGAGAGCATATCTCAGATGGCATTCACGGGGCACGGATGCTCCATCAGCCAGGCGGCAGCCTCCCTGATGGCCGAGCTCCTCGTTGGCAGGCCCAAAGAGGAGGCGCGACGGCTGTCAAAGCTCTTTCGCCGAATGATTAAGAGCGAGGAGTCGGGTGATGCGCTTGACGACCTCGGTGACGCCCGAGCCCTTGAAGGGGTTAAGCGCCACTCGGCGAGAATAAAGTGCGCGCTGCTCGCCTGGGACTGCGTCGACCGCGCCCTGGACGAAAGTCCAGAGTCATCGAGCATGCGCGAAGAGCTGCCGAAGTAGCCGGCACCCTAGACGGAGATCATCCCCTCGGCAATTGCGATCTTGACCAGCTCTGCGTTGCTCTTTACGCCCAGCTTCTTGAGTATGTTTGAGCGGTGAGTGTCAACCGTGCGGGTGCTGATGTGCAGCAGCGCCCCGATGTCCCGGTTCCGCTTGCCGTTTGCGATGAACACCATGATCTCTCGCTCTCGCTGAGACAGGGAACGAACCGCTGATGACGACTCAGCCTGGGCTGCCTCGGCGGACATGAGCTTGTTGGTGACGCTTGGGCTGAGGTAGATCCCTCCATCCACGATGGCGTCTATTGCGAACTGCATCTCCGATAGCCCGGCTTGCTTTGGCACAAAACCCCGAGCCCCAGCCTTCAGGGCCGCGCGTATGTTAGAGCTGTTTTCGACCGCTGAGAGAATGAGCACCGGGGCATTGCACCCCGCGCGCCGTAGGGCATCCATCGTCTCAAGGCAGTTCGAGCGGGGCATCGCATAATCGAGAACGATGATGTCCGGCGAGCATGAGCCCAGCAGCGACAGCAGCTCCTGGCCGTCACCGGCATGGCCCACCACGCGGTAGCGCTCCTCCTCATTGAGCGCTTTTGAGAGCGCCTGGCGCAGCACGAGTTGATCATCCACGAGGAAGAGCTTTACTGGATGAGATCTGTTGTTGGCGTTTTCCTGCATGGCGTACCCCCCGTTTCGTAAAGATTGCCGCCAGCTCCTCCGGGCTATCCGTACGGACGCCAACAGCAGCTGCTAGGAAGAGATACGGGTAATTCGTAAGGGGAGTTGATGATCCAGCGCGCAATAGCGCCCAATTTTCGCGCTAGCCTGTAATTCCAGGCACCTAGACCCACTCACGGGGCGACCTAAGTGTCTCTATCAGGGTCGCCTCCTCAGACCCCTCAGGGTAAGAGGGGCAGTAGTCCCACCGAACGAGCGAGGGTAGGGACATGAGGATCGACTCGATGCGCCCGCCGGTCTGCAGACCGAAGTGCGTGCCCCGGTCGTAGAGCAGGTTGAACTCCACGTATCGGCCACGGCGCTGCAGCTGAAACAGCCGCTGCTGCTCTGAGAAGGGAAGCGCCTTGCGGCGCTCAACGATCGGCAGGTACTGGTCCGTAAATGCAAGGCCTAGGTCCTTGGCGAGCAGGAAGAGGCTCTCATGCTCCTGCCCGTCATCTCGCCCGAGGTAGTCAAAGAATATGCCGCCGATGCCCCGAGTCTCTCCGCGGTGCGGCAGAAAGAAGTACTCATCACACCACTTCTTGAATCGGGGATAGAACTCCGGCGAGTGGAGCTCGCAGGCGTTCTTCAGCACCCGATGGAAGTGCCGCGCATCCTCCTCAAAGAGGTAGTAGGGCGTCAGGTCTGCCCCGCCGCCGAACCACGACTTGGTGCCAAGCTCAAGGTAACGGTAGTTCGCGTGGGTTGTCGGAACGAGCGGAGATCGGGGGTGGATAACAAGGGAAACCCCGGTCGCAAAGAAAGGCATATCCTCAGCCCCCGCATTGAGCTTGGCGGCGAAGGCGCCCGGCATTGTGCCGTGCACAGAGCTAAAGTTTACCCCGGCCTTCTCGAAAACGGCGCCATCAGCAAGGATTCGGGTCAGGCCGCCTCCGCCTTCTGCGCCGTTTGGGTCGGTCCTGTTCCAGCGGTCGTTCCTGAATTTTGCCGAGCCGTCGGCTTCCTCAAGAGCCGAGCAGATGAGAGATTGAATGTCCTGAAAGAGGCGGGCGGCCCGTTCCCGCAAGGGTGCGCGGTCGGTCATGACGATAGCTCTCCGAGTGAGGCAGAGATCACCTCCCCGATGTCAATGCGGGCTCCCATCGACCGCAATGCGAGCGATAGCGCAGCCACTGCATCGTTGACCTCAAAAGGATCCACGTATCCCATGTGGCCGATCCGGATAATTTTCCCCTTCCAGGCGCCCTGGCCGCCTGCGAGCCGGATCCCGTGCTGGGATCGGACCGCCGAGCGCAGGGCGTCAGCATCGATGCCGGCCGGCGGAAAGAACCCAGTTACACTTGGGCACGGGGCTTCAGCCGCTAGAACCTCGCACCCCATGGCACGCAGCCCTGCCCGGGCCATGCGCGAGAGCAGCTCATGGCGCCTGTAGATCTGGTCGAGGCCTTCGGCCCTGAACATTTCAATCGCAGCGTTGAGCCCAACAATGATCGTTGAGGCTGGGGTCCATGAGGTCTCGCCCCCCAAGAGAGACTTGCGCTCTCCTGACAGGTCAAAGTACAGCGATCGTTTCGGCGTAGATTCAACAGCGCGCCAGGCAAGCGGCGAGAGAGCCACGATGGAGAGTCCCGGCGGCAGCATGAGGGCCTTCTGGGAGCCGGCGATGTAGATGTCGACGATGTCGGCGCCACCAGGCATCGGGGTAGTCAAGCAGGATGAGATGCCGTCCACGATAGTGAGCATCTGCGGGGCTGCTGCCTTGACCTCACGCAGGGCCTGGCCAACAGGATGGAGGACAGTGGTGCTCGTCTCGCTGTGCTGTACGCAAAACGCCTTGGCGTGCGGCGCCTCGCGCACCGCTTTTTGCACCTGCTCGATGGAGACCGCCTCGCCCCAGGGCACCTCGATCTCATGACTCTTGACCTGAAGCCGCTCTGCGATCTTGCCCCAGCGGGCCCCAAAAACCCCCCCGTTGACCGTTATGATGGTGTCGCCAGGCGAGCACGTGTTCAGGAGGGCAGCCTCCATAGCGCCTGTCCCTGAGCAAGCCAAGAAGATCGGGGTATCCTCCCAGCCGAGCATCCACTTGGCCCCCTCGCATGCGCTCTTGAGCTCGCGCTTGAACACGTCGCTTCGGTGATGAAGCATCGGCAGCTCCATAGCCTGAAGCACTCGCTGAGGAATCGGGGTTGGGCCGGGCGTGAGAAGTCTATCTTTGTACATAAAGCCACCTAGAAGTCTGGAGCCACGTTGCTCGATCGTGGGGGGTGGCAAGGGACTTGCCATTGCTTATGGCAGAAGCCTCCGGTGAGGAGTCAAGCGGCTCTCGGCAGATGCTAATTCAACTGGTTAGCTCTAGCAAGGAATCGCGCGGAGTCAACGGTCTGACGGGGAAAGCCCGTCAGCCTATGACTTTTTGACACGTCAGAGGGGCTAAAAAACGAAGGAACTACTATGAATCAGCTCCCTATTTGGCAGATGGCTGTTGACCTTGGCCTCGTGGCAGCCGTGCTGACTATGGCGTTTCGGTGGATGAAGGGCTCAAAAGCGCAGGCCCTCTTGCCTCAGACCATTGAGCTTGAGGCTGTGCTACGGGGACTTATCGCTGATGCGGAGGGCGCTGGCCGGCACCTCAATGACCAGCTCCTTCGCCGCGAGGGCAACATTCAGAAGTACCTCACTGATCTGGAGGAGTCAGAGCGCAAGATCGCCCGGTCAGTAGTTGAGGGGGAAGAGATCGCCAAAAAGATTGAGTCGGTGGGGCAGACGGCCCAAGCGCGCCTTCAGGAGCTGGTCTCGGCGCGGGACAAGCGTGCTGCGTCATCGCAGGCGAAGGCGCCCCAGCCCGCTACGACAGCGGCCTCAAGCCTGCAGGAGCATGACACCCATTTGATGAGTGAAGAAGCCGAACGCGTCCCAAGGGCGCCGCTCAGGGAGCCGGCTGGTTCCCGTTCCAGCCCATCCATGAAGAGTGCAGCGACAGGGACTGCAAGCTCATCCGGCAGTGCGCAGCAGGCGGCAAGCGCCCCGAGACGGCCTGCCCAGGGGTACCAGGAGGCTGCGCTTGAGGGCACGTCGCTACAGAAGGTGTACTCGGCGGCTGAGAAGATGCTTCGCCAAGGGGTTGAGCTAGAGCGGGTCGCATCGGCCACGAAGCTTTCGCTGGAGGGGGTCCAGATGCTCTCTCGGCTAATCGAAGTTGAGCGCAGCAGCGATGGGAGAGCGGATGATGACGCGGGCAGTATCTT